>JAJUFM010000024.1 GCA_029265995.1 Rhodospirillaceae bacterium
AAGGTTAAGGAGCACATTGCCGACGCCGTCGCCAAGGGCGCGCAGGTAGTGGTCGGCGGTGCTCCGCATTCTCTTGGCGGTACTTTCTTCCAGCCAACCGTTCTGACGAACGTCACGACCGAAATGAAGGTGACCCGGGAAGAGACCTTCGGGCCGGTGGCGCCGCTCTTCCGCTTTGAAACCGAAGAGGAAGGGATCGCCATGGCAAACGACACGGAATTCGGGCTGGCTTCCTACTTCTATGCGCGCGACGTAGGTCGCATCTGGCGTGTAGGCGAAGCCTTGGAAAGCGGCATCGTGGGAATCAATACGGGGATCATTTCGACCGAGGTCGCGCCGTTTGGCGGGGTCAAGGAGTCGGGTGTGGGCCGCGAAGGCTCCAAGTACGGAATCGAGGATTTCCTCGAGATCAAGTATATGTGCATGGGTCTGTAAGACCTTGCTGCCAAGCTCTGCAATAGGCGAGCGGCTCAAAGCCCGATTTGTCCGCTAGCCTGGTGTCGCCTGCAGATGCAGTTTCCGCCTTGCGCTAAGAGACAGGGCCGGTTGCTCGAGTGTAGCTTCCGGCCCTTGTCTGTCTTGGAGAACTCGGGCAGGGCTAAAGGTCTGCCTGTCTCCTTGCCTGCGGGAACGTGGTCCACCTAGGCGGCCGAGGGCAGTCACTTCCGATCGGAGATCCAGATGAGCAAGTATGACTACGACCTTTTCGTAATCGGCGCTGGTTCAGGAGGCGTGCGCGCGAGTCGTATGGCCGCAACGGCCGGGAAGCGGGTCGCTGTCGCAGAGGAGCGCCATCTGGGAGGTACCTGTGTGAACATCGGCTGCGTCCCGAAGAAGCTGATGGTCTATGCCAGCTCCTTCGGTGAGGAGTTCGAGCAGGCGGCGGGATACGGGTGGTCGATAGGGGATCGGCGCTTCGATTGGAAGACACTGATCGCCAACAAGAACGCGGAAATCGCGCGCCTCAATGGAATCTATGAGCGGCTTCTTACCAACGCAGGTGTCGAGATCATCGAAGCCAGAGCCACACTCGCCGGCCCAAACACCATCGACGTGGGGGGGCGCTTGGTTACTGCTGAAAACATCCTCATTGCTACAGGTGGACTCCCCTCTCGCACGAATGATGAAGGTCAAGAACTAGGTATCGTATCCGACGATGTGTTCTTTCTTGAGAAGCAGCCGGAACGGATCCTGGTCGTGGGCGGCGGCTACATCGCGGTAGAATTCGCCGGCATTTTCGCCGGCTTGGGCAGCCGGACCACCCAGATCTATCGTGGCCCGCTGTTTCTGCGCGGCTTTGACAGTGATCTGCAAGAGTTCCTCGCCAGAGAAATGCCGAAAAAGGGCGTGGATCTACGCTTCACCTGTCAGATCGAGCGCATTGAAAAGACCAGCAGCGGCCTTCTGGTCAGTTTCTCGGACGGCACTCGGAGTGAGTTTGATGAAGTGCTCTATGCCGTCGGACGCTCGCCCAATACCGAAAACCTGGGCCTCGAAAAGGCGGGGGTAGCCCTAACGGCAAAGGGCGCCATCAAGGTGGATCCCTACTACCGCAGCAATGTGCCCTCAATTCTTGCGATCGGCGATGTTACGGATCGGCTCCAACTGACCCCAGTTGCTATCGCAGAAGCCATGGCAGTCGTGCGTTCGCTCACTGAAGGGCAGTCTACCGAACTCAGCTACGACAACATCCCCACTGCCGTCTTCAGTCAGCCCCAGCTGGCAACGGTAGGCCTGACTGAAGCGCAGGCGCGCGAACAGTACCGCGACATCGACATCTACCGGACTGAATTCAGGCCGATGAAGCATACCTTGTCCGGAAGCGAAGAGCGGATGCTCATGAAGCTGGTGGTCGAGCAACACAGCCAGCGGGTGCTAGGTGCCCACATGGGTGGGATGGATTCCGCCGAGATCATTCAAGGCATCGCCATTGCGATCAAGGCAGGTGCAACGAAGGCCGATTTCGACAACACTATCGGGATACATCCGACCGCAGCAGAAGAATTCGTGACTTTGCGGGAGCCGGTTGCACAATCCGCCGCCTGAGTGGCTCGAGCAGGCACAATAGCCGCATCACGAGGCTGCGGACGACGCCATTCCTTTAGTCCGCGCTCGACAAAGCTAGCGACAACGGGAATCTTCTTCCGCCGGCTGCCTTTGCCGGTGCCACGAAGGATGAGCTCTTGGACATAGCTGGTATCGAACTGGACGCTGTTCTGGTGCTGCTGGTTACCCTAGGCGTGGTCATGGCCTTCGCGCGCTCCTGGGCGCCACCGGATGTCGTTGCAATGGCGGCCGTCGCGATTCTCCTCATCACCGGCGTATTGACGACAGATAGCTTGCTTCCGGTCTTCTCGAACAGCGGCCCGATCACGGTGGCTACCATGTTCGTGCTCTCAGCGGCGCTACAGAAGACCGGCGTCATTGAATGGGCCGGCCACTACATCACCCAGCTGGCCTCTAGGTCCCATGCCTTGGCCATTGGCGTCTTACTCGCCGGCACGATGCTGTTGTCCGCCTTCATCAACAACACGCCGGTCGTGGTCGTCCTGACCCCGGTGGTCATCGGTCTGGCCAGTGTGACGGGGATTGCCTCGAGCCGTCTTTTAATTCCCCTGTCTTATGCAGCCATTCTGGGAGGCCTCTGCACGCTGATCGGAACCTCCACGAATCTGCTGGCAGATGGCGCTGCGCAAGCCCTCGGCATTGCGCCTTTCGGGATGTTCGAGATCACCGGCCTTGGTCTGATCACTGCGGCCGTGGGAGGTCTATACCTGGCCTTCTTCGGTCGATGGCTGCTGCCTGATCGCCCCTCTGCGGAGTCCGTCCTGGAGGAGATGGCAGAGCGTCGCTTCCTGGCGGAGGGGCTGGTGCCCTCCGGATCGAAGGTCGTCGGCAAAACCCTCTCGGAATCGGGGTTGCTGCGCAACAACGGGGACAACGTCATCGATATCATCCGCTCGGATCGTTCCATGCGCCACCGCCTTGGAGACATCTCCAAGGTTGCGCTGGAAGCCGGCGATCGACTTGTGGTGCAGTGCCACGCTCGGGAAGTGATGGGGCTCAAGGAAGGCAAGAAGCTTACCTTCCCCGGCGAAGAGCCCGAAGATCTTCAGCCCCTCTCTGCCCAACAGGCTGTCGTTATCGAGGGCATCGTAGGACCTACATCCCGGCTTGTCGGTCGCTCCATCACCGAACTCAACTTGAGGCGACGCTACGGCGTTTTCGTTCTTGCGGTACATCGCCAGCATGAAAACCTCACTCAAGCCTTCGATCGCCTCTCATTGCGCTTTGGCGATGCGCTCCTGCTGCAGGGCCCACCAGATGGCATCCGCCGCCTTGTCGAGGATGGCCTTCTCCTTAATCCCAATCAGATAAACACCCGGCCGCTGCGGCGAGACCGGGCGCCATTAGCCATCGTGGCGATATTGGGCGTCATGATTCTCGCCGCATTGGGCGTGATGGAAATCGCCGGCTTGGCCATCATCGCTACCGTTGGTGTTGTGCTTGCTGGCTGCGTCCGGCCCGATGAAATTTATGACGCCATAGAGTGGCGCCTGTTGATACTGATCTTCGGCATGCTGGGCCTGAGCGTAGCCATGGATGAAACCGGGGCCGCGCTGCTGGTTGTTCAGGGTCTCCTGGCGGTCGTGGGCCCCTTCGGCCCGCTCGTGGCTCTTTCCGCCGTATACCTGATCAGCTCGATCCTGACCGAGATGGTGTCCAACAATGCGGTGGCGGTATTAATGGTCCCGATCGCCGTCGGCGCCGCCCATCAGTTCGGGGTGGACCCGAGGCCATTTGTCGTGGCTGTGATGTTCGCTGCTTCGGCTTCCTTTACAACTCCGATCGGCTATCAGACCAATACCTTTGTCTTCCACGCGGGGAACTATCAGTTCATGGATTTCGTCAAGGTCGGTTTGCCTCTCAACATCCTGTTGTGGCTGCTCGCGACCTTCCTTATTCCCGTCTTCTGGCCGCTCTAGGCGTAAGGAGACCAGGAAAAGAGGCATTCCCGCTGGATTCCCCCCTGCGCAGTGTCTAAGACTTTCGTGAGGTGGTCGCATAAGAGACGTGAGAAGCGGCCAGAGAGTTAGAGGAAGGTCCAGACTATGTCACAGCCTTGGTCGCCAGAAGGCTGGCGCAATAAGCCAATCCGCCAGGTGCCGTCTTATAGCGACGAAACTGCTCTCGCGGCGGTTCGGGACACGCTGGGCAACTTCCCTCCCTTGGTGTTTGCCGGTGAGGCACGGCAGCTCAAACGGTCCCTTGCACAGGTCGCTGCCGGAAAGGCTTTTCTTCTCCAGGGTGGGGACTGTGCGGAGAGCTTTGCCGAATTCCATCCTAACAACATTCGCGACACCTTCCGCGTGCTGCTCCAGATGGCAGTGGTGCTCACCTTCGGCGCCGCTTGCCCGGTCGTAAAGGTTGGCCGAATGGCGGGCCAGTTCGCCAAGCCTCGCTCCTCTGACGTCGAGGTGCAAAATGGCGTGGAGCTGCCTGCCTACCGTGGCGACATTGTCAATGGAATCGAGTTTGATGAGGCCGCGCGCCAACCAGATCCGCAACGGATGATCCGCGCCTACAATCAGGCAGCGGCTACGCTCAACCTTTTGCGGGCTTTTGCGCAAGGCGGCTTCGCCGACCTTCACAAGGTGCACAAGTGGAATCTGCAGTTCGTATCCGGGAGCTCACAGGGGCGCCGCTACGATGAGCTTGCTCAGCGCATCGATGAGGCGCTTGCCTTCATGCAGGCGTGCGGCGTCACACCTGAGACGGTTCAGCAGTTGCGTGAGACCGAGTTCTATACCAGCCACGAAGCCTTGCTGCTCGACTATGAACAGCCGCTAACCCGCGTTGATAGCCTCACCGGCGATTGGTATGCCTGCTCTGCACACATGCTGTGGATCGGCGACAGAACCCGCCAGGTCGATGGCGCACACGTCGAGTATCTAAGGGGCGTGCATAACCCGATCGGCATGAAGTGCGGCCCCACGAGTGATCCCGAGGAGCTCCTGCGCTTGCTCGACGTTCTCAACCCCAATAACGAACCCGGGCGCATCACCCTGATCTCGCGCATGGGGTGGGATAAGGTTGAGGAGTTCCTTCCGCGTCTGGTCCGTCGGGTAAAGGAGGAAGGCCGCGAGGTTGTCTGGTCATGCGATCCGATGCACGGCAATACCATCAAGTCCGGCAGCGGCTTCAAGACACGGCCCTTTGACCGTATCCTTCAGGAGGTACGCGGCTTCTTCGCCGTGCATCGGGCAGAAGGAACCTATGCTGGCGGCGTTCACTTCGAGATGACCGGTCAGGATGTGACTGAGTGCCTGGGCGGCGCGCAGGCAATCGATGACACCATGCTGGCCGATCGCTATCACACGCACTGCGATCCTCGCCTTAACGCAAACCAGGCTCTCGAACTCGCCTTCCTGATCGCAGAGGAATTAAAGGCGGAACGCCTGGCGCGCGACCAGGAGGCTTCCACCGTCGTCTACGCGGCGGGCGAATAGGCACGCGAACGATCAGGAGCTTGGGCCCCATGCCCGATGAGACGAAGCGGCCGGCGGCCCCCTGGCCCGTGAAGAGTGACGATATTTCGGCCTGGACGGATGTCTACTTCCGCAAGACGAAGGAAGTTGTAGGCCACTTCGGCGACTCTCGCGTTACCTATGCGATCTTTATGCGCAGGCCTGTTGTTTCTGCGCCGAGGCTGGCGATCGAGTGGCTTCAGCGCGTGGCACATGAACGCGGTACCGAGTTCGATATCGATCTCTGCTACCCGGAAGGAAAGTGGGTAGGGGCGGGCGAGCCGCTGATGTATCTCTCCGGCTCCTTCCACAAGCTGGTGGATCTGGAAACGCTACTTCTCCAAAAGCTGGGGCCCGCCTGTGTTGCCGCACACAATGCCTTCTCCATGTGTGCCGACCTGCCAAAGGTTTCCTTTTTGGCGATGGACGCGCGCCACTGCGCCGGCGCGGAAATGACCGAACTGATGGCCTATGCCGCCTCTGTCGGCTCGGCCAGGGCCAAACGGAAGGTAGAGGCTGTCGGATTTGTCGGGAATGCCACCGACGCGACGGCCCACTATTTTGGGCAATCGCGTGGTTTCGGTACCATGCCGCACGCCATGATCGGCTATGCGGGTTCTACCCTTCGTGCTGCCGAAATGTACGACGAATGCTTCCCGGACGAGCCGATGACCGTGCTCGTTGATTATTTCGCGGAGGAGGTCACCGATACCCTCGCCGTGTGCCGACGCTTCAAGGAGCGCGCTGACGCTGGTACGCTTTCCATTCGCATTGACATTGCGGGAAGTCGCTACCTGGAGGGGCTGGATCCCTCAGCCTCCTACGCGGTTCTGGAGCGCCACGTGCCGGAGGCCGTGCGGGGTTACCGTACGGAAGAGGAGCTTCGCTATCTCGTAGGACCGGGTGTTTCGGCGGCCGCCATCTGGCGCATGCGTGAGGTTCTGAATGATGGAGGCTTCCCAAAGGTCAAGATCGTCGCCTCCAGTGGCTTTGGTCCGAAGAAGTGCCGGCTGATGGCAGAAGCTAAGGCGCCCATGGATGTCATCGGCACGGGCAGTTTTCTGCCTGAACTTTGGACGGAAACCTACGCCACGGCAGATATCGTTGAATACAATGGCTCACCGCGGGTTAAGGTTGGGCGCGAGTTCCTGCTGCGACGTTGAACGGCACGGCGGGCGTTGAGCAGCAGGGCGCGGAGAGCGATCCCTTTCATCCTGAACCTGCTTTGTTCTAGGCCTATGCGATCCAGATTTAGCGCAACCGGCTGCAGCTCACGACAAGGAGCGCCATGAACGACGAACTCCGCATCGCGCTGGCTCAATTCAACCCCATTGTCGGCGACATTCCCTATAACCTTGCCCGTCTGCGTGAGCTGCGTTCAGAGGCGGCAGAGCAGGGGGCTGACCTACTTTTCACAAGTGAGCTGTCCATCTGCGGCTACCCGCCAGAAGATCTGGTCCTGAAACCAGCCTTCTTGCAAGCGGTACGGAGCGCGGTGGAAACGCTTGCAAGTGAAACAGCTGACGGCGGGCCGGCCGTGCTGGTTGGAGCTCCCTGGATTGAAGAGTCGGATGCTGCCTGGCCGCTTTACGGCAAGGTATACAATGCATCGCTGCTGCTCGACGACGGCAAGGTGCAAGCGATCCGCTACAAGTACAACCTGCCGAATTACGGCGTTTTTGATGAGGCCCGCGTTTTCACGCAAGGTCCCCTTCCAGGCCCGATCAACTTCCGGGGGGTCCGCCTAGGTGTCGCCATCTGCGAAGACATCTGGAACAGCGAAGTGGTGGAGTGCCTGGAGGAGTCTGGCGCCGAGATTCTTCTGGTTCTGAACGCTTCACCCTTCGAGCAGAAGAAGCTCGAGCTTCGCCAACAAATGGCACTGGCCCGCATCAGCGAAAGCGGTCTTCCGCTGGCCTACGTCAACCTGGTGGGCGGTCAGGACGAGCTGGTTTTTGACGGGGCCTCTTTCGTGCTTGGCGCCGACAGCTCCTTGCGCGTGCTTCTACCGTCTTTTGAGGAAAGCCTGCTCGTCACCCAGTGGCGGCGCGGAGAAGACCGTTGGGTATGCGAAGAGGGCATGCGGATTAGGCCCGATGCAGACCTGGAGGCCATTTATAATGCGCTCCTCCTGGGTCTCAGGGATTACCTCCACAAGAATCGCTTCCCGGGCGTGGTAATAGGAATGTCCGGTGGGCTCGATTCAGCCCTTTCAGCGGCAATTGCTGTAGACGCTCTGGGACCTGAGAAGGTCTGGTGCGTAATGATGCCGTCCCCCTACACAAGTGCCGAGAGCCTAAGTGACGCAGCGGAGTGCTGTAAGCTTCTCGGGGTAAGGCTGGATTCGATCGGCATCGAACCGGCGATGAAAGCTTTCGACAACATGCTCGCCCCGCACTTCTCCGGAATGGCACCGGACACCACTGAGGAGAATATTCAGGCGCGCGCCAGGGGCATTACCTTGATGAGCCTGTCCAACAAGTTTGGGCATATGGTCCTCTCTACTGGCAACAAGTCCGAAATGAGCGTTGGCTATTCGACGCTCTATGGGGATATGTGCGGCGGTTTCAACGTCCTGAAAGACGTCTACAAGACCACAGTCTATTCGCTTGCCCGCTGGCGCAACGAACACAAGCCAAAAGGCGCCTTGGGCCCTGAGAGCCTCGTCATTCCGGAAAGGATCATCACCAAGGCGCCGTCCGCCGAACTTCGGCCCGACCAGAAGGACGAGGACAGCCTCCCCCCCTACGAGCAGTTGGACTCGATCCTCCAAGGCTTGGTTGAAGAAGAGATGGGGCTTGAGGGCCTCGTTGCTCGAGGCCATGACCAAGCGGTGGTTCAGCGCGTGTGGCGACTTCTGGAAACGGCCGAGTACAAACGGCGACAGGCGCCGCCTGGCGTCAAGATCACCTCTCGCGCCTTCGGCCGGGACCGTCGCTATCCTATTACGAACGGCTTCAAAGGGCCGGCTTGACAAGAAGATGACCAAATTGCGTTTTGCGCCCAGCCCGACCGGGCGATTGCACGTCGGAAATGCGCGCGTAGCTCTGCTCAACTGGCTTTGGGCGCAGAAGGAAGGCGGAACATTCCTGCTCCGCATGGACGACACGGACGAAGAGCGTTCGTCTGACGCTTTCGCAGAAGCGATACGAGAAGATCTGCGGTGGCTCGGTCTCCATTGGCAGGAGGAAGCCCGGCAGTCCGACCGGCTGGCACGATACCAGGCGGCGGCGGAACGCCTGGAGGCGAGCGGGCGCCTCTATCCCTGTTGGGAAAGTGCCGAGGAACTCGAACTCAAGCGTAAGCTGTCCCTCAAGGCGGGGCGTGCGCCAGTCTATGACCGCGCTGCGCTCGCTCTCACGGCAGAAGAGAAATCAGAGCTTCACGCGCAGGGCCGCAAGCCGCACTGGCGTTTCAAGCTGGAGCATGAGGCTATCGAATGGCTGGACGCCGTGCGCGGACAGCAGCACTTTGAGGGTAAGCACCTTTCAGACCCGGTGCTTCTGCGGGAGGACGGGCGTCCCCTCTATACTCTTTCCTCGGTGGTCGACGATCTAGAGTTCGGGATCAGTCACATTTTGCGCGGCGAGGATCATGTCGCGAACACGGCAGTTCAGATCCAGCTGTTCAAGGCGCTCGGGGGGGAAGTCCCCTGCTTCGCGCATCTGCCTCTGATCAGCGACGCGAGCGGCCAGGGACTGTCAAAACGGCTCGGCTCCCTCTCTCTGGCTTCCTTGCGGGAAGAAGGTATCGAGCCCCTGGCTCTGTGCAGCTATTTGGCAAAACTGGGGACCCCGGATCCCATGGAGCCGCAGTTGGACATGCAGGAGTTGATCCGCAGCTTCGACATCAGCCGTTTCGGACGCGCCACTCCCAAGTTCGATCCTCGAGAACTGGAGCCGTTGAACGCCAAGCTGTTGCATCGACTCCCTTACGAGGCTGTGGCCTCCTGGCTGGAAGAGCAAGGGGCTCCCGATTTTGGGGAAGAACTCTGGTTCGCTGTTCGTGGCAATATAGAAAGGCGCAGCGACGCTTTGACCTGGTATCGAGTGGTCAAGGGCCCTGTAACACCTGCCCTCAAGGATCCAGAGTTTGCCACGACAGCGGCTGCCTTGCTTCCCGAGGAACCTTGGGATGAGACGACGTGGAGCAAGTGGACGGCAGCGATTAAGGGCGTGACGGGGCGAAAGGGAAAGGAGCTCTTTTTGCCATTACGGCTTGCGCTAACGGGACAGGCCAGCGGACCTGAACTCAAGCTGTTGCTGCCTTTGATTGGGCGCGAAAACGCCCGTCGACGCCTACTGGCGACTGGCTGAGCACTCATCGGAGGCCGCCTCGCAGCAGCTCGAACAGTTCTGACACCTATTCACAGGTTGCTTGTGCCCGCTCCTGGGCAATGCGCTCGAGGCCTTCAACCACCGCCTCGAAAGGCAGCAGGGCCGAGCCATGGCGGTTCTTCAACTCGCGAGCGGGCTCAAGCAGCTCAAGATCAGCCCAGCGTCCTGAAGGAGGCGGGCCGCCTTCCGTCAACATGCTGCGCACCGCCTCCATCACACTCTGGGCCTCCTTGAGATCACATCCGGGCAAGGCGTCCGCCAGAACGGAAACACCAACCTGGCCAAGCGAACAGGCCCTCACTTCGTATCCCAACGACTTCACGCGGTCTCCGTCCAAGGCAATGTCCAGGGTAACCGTGGAGCCGCAGATGGGTGAGCGGCGGAAAACCGTGATGTCCGGCGCTGCCAGTCGGCGATCAGATGCTACCCGGCGGCCGTGTGCCATCAGCCTTTCAGTATAGAGTTCGAGCAGTTCGTCATCCATGAAGGAAATATAGTCAAAAGAAAGCCCCCAGGGCAGGGGGCTGAAGTATCCCCGCGGCAGGAGTAGGGCCGCGGGGAGGGGAGGTAGGGGTCGGAGACTAACGCCAGGATGTATCCATCGACGCGGTCACCAGTCAGAAACCGGGAACGGCGGCTCCCTCGAAGCGCTCCAGGATGAAATCGCGAACCCGGTCGGTGTGATAAGCGGCTACGAGCTTGTCCAGCCATTCCGCATCCGCATCCTCACCGCGCACCGCGATGATGTTCATGTAGGGGCTCTCTGCCCCTTCACGCAGGATCGCTTCCTCAGCCGGGTTCATGCCGGCATCAACCGCATAATTAGTATTTACTGCTGCAACGTCCACGTCATCCAACGATCGTGGGAGCTGGGCTGCTTCCAGTTCAATGATGCGGAAATTGTGGGGATTATCCACGATGTCCAAGATGGTAGGGGTCAGGCCGGCCCCTTCATCGACAGTAAGAAGCCCTGCCGACTGGAGCAGCAGCAACGCCCGACCACCGTTTGTCGGGTCGTTCTGAATGGCGATGGTTGCGCCGTCGGGCACTTCATCGAAGCTGCCGTACTTGTTCGAGTAGAAGCCCATGGGGAACACCACGGTCGGACCGACGGAAACGATGTCGAAACCCCGATCCGCTTTCTGGTTATCCAGATAAGGCTCGTGCTGGAAAGAGTTGAACTCCAGTTCGCCATCGGCCAGCGCCGTGTTGGGGATGACGTAATCGGAAAACTCCAAGATCTCGATCGTCAAACCCTGTTCTTCAGCTGCGACCTCGGCAACGACTTCCATGATTTCGGCATGCGGGCCAGGTGTAACGCCGCCGCGGATGGTTTCTGCCTGAGCAGCCAGAGAGAATGTCGCCGCGCCAATCGCTACGGCAGACAAAAGTAGGTTATTGAAAGAAGAGGACATGGGTCTGTTCCTATAGAGGACGAGAGATAGCGTTTCAGGATGGATCAGGCATCGCGCAGCCGCTTGTTCACCCGGCGCGCCACACGGTCGCCCGCCGTCTGCACAGCCTGCACCAGGACGATCAACACAAGCACGACCAGAGCCATCACTTCAGGCATGAAGCGCTGGTAGCCGTAGCGAATACCCAGGTCGCCAAGACCACCGCCGCCCACTGCACCGACCATCGCCGAGTAGCCGATCAGGCTGACGATGGCGAGCGTGAGGCCGGCAACAATTCCTGGCATGGCTTCAGGCACCAGCACCTTGCGAATGATCTGCAGAGGAGTTGCGCCCATCGCTTTGGCAGCCTCCACAAGCCCCTGATCCACTTCCCGAATTGCAGTTTCGACGATACGGGCGATAAAGGGGACTGCTGCTATAGTGAGGGGAACGATCGCAGCCGCCGTTCCAATTGAGGTTCCGGCCACCAGGCGCGTAAAGGGGATGATAGCCACGACAAGAATGATAAAGGGAGTAGAGCGGGTGGCGTTAACGATTAGTCCAGCCACGCGATTGAAACTCACACACTGCAGCAACTCGCCGCGCCCACTGGTGGCAAGAAGCACGCCGAGCGGCAGACCAAAGAGCGTTCCCAGCAGACCGGCAACAGCCGTCATCTGCAGGGTTTGAAGGGTAGCCTCAACTAGCAGCCCGGAGATCTGCGGCGAGATACCCAAGTGGCTCAACAACGACATTCTGGTTCTCCAAATAGCGGATGACGGCAGCCAGAGCGTCACCGGATACCGGGACAGCGATCACAAGCGTGCCGAAAGAGGCATTGCGGATAGCGTCAACTTGGCCATGCAAGATCGAGGCATCGATCCCGTGGCTTCTCGAAAGCCGGGCGATCACCGGCGCTTCGGCGTCATCTCCGGTGAAGCGAAGCCGTAGCACGGCAGAGCCGCTCACAGGCTCCCGCGTAAGACGGGCACTCAAAGGAGCAGGAAGCTCATCCCCACTGACGACTGCCAGCAGGCTGCGGGTAACCTCAGTCTTAGGACGGGTGAATACTTGCTCAACGGAGGCTAACTCGACGACCGCACCGGCGTCGATCACGGCAACGCGGTCACAGATCTCCTTGATCACCTGCATCTCGTGAGTGATTACCACGATGGTAATGCTGAGCTTCTCGTTAATGTCGCGGAGAAGACCGAGGATCGAGCGCGTGGTTTCGGGATCAAGAGCCGAGGTTGCCTCATCACAAAGCAGCACCTTCGGTTCAGTGGCAAGTGCCCTGGCGATTCCAACCCGCTGCTTTTGCCCGCCGGAAAGCTCTGCGGGATAGCGACCAGCCTTGTCAGCAAGCCCTACAAGCTCGAGCAACGGCGTCACCTTGCTCCGAATATCCTTGCGGCTCAGACCCGCAAGTTCGAGGGGCAGGGCGACGTTGTCGAAAACCGTACGTGAAGAAAGCAGGTTAAAATGTTGGAAGATCATCCCAATTTGCCGGCGGGCCGCCCGCAATTTGGAATTGTCGAGACCGGTCAGATCGATGCCACCGACAACCACGCGGCCGCTGCTCGGCCGCTCCAAGAGGTTGATAAGACGAATTAACGTTGATTTACCGGCGCCTGAGCGTCCGATAACGCCGAAAATCTCACCACGTGCGATATCCAACGACGTTTCGGATAAAGCGGTGACCGCAGCGCTTCCCTTTCGAGCGGGATAGTGCTTGGAAACCGCATCAAGGCGGATCATTGGTTCCATAATACAGCTCCCTGGGCCGACCGAAGTCGGCCGAACCTAATAAGTCACTTCTGGAGCACGAGGCTCCTAAGAGAGACGTTTATTCAGGGAGATAAACAGGGTGGGCGATACATCGCGGTACTCCTTGCGCTCGTTCGAGGGCGGGACCACGAAATACCTTCGTGGCGCTTTAGCTGTTGATGACGCGGTGCAAGCTGCCCTTCAAATCCCCGCGGGTCGGTAGCGCCGACCAGTCGATGAGAAGGGAAATTATCATTCTCGACCCCCGCGTCAAGAGGCCTGGTAGCGAGAATGGCAGCTATGCGATCAGATTGAAGCAGATACCGTCATCTCTTTGCCAACGGGAGTAGTGGAAGATGGCACGCCGCGATTTCTTCCACAGAGTAGCGGGGCGCATGTTAGGCTCGCGTTCTTCTACCGTCGGTGTTTAACCTTTGGCGCAAGCAGCATCCCGGTTTTTTGATCTTTGTGCCATGAGGGCTTCCTTGCCTAAGTGCCAAGCCCTAATCACGTTCAGGGTCGTACCTAGTTCTAGCTAACCGGAGTGAATGAGATGCCTCAGCCGATCCAGCTTTACACGTGGCCAACTCCCAACGGGCACAAGGTGCATATCATGCTGGAGGAGCTTGGATTACCCTATGATGTCCACCCGATCGACATAGGCCGCGGAGACCAGTTTGCGCCCGAATTCCTGAAAATCAGTCCCAACAACAAGATGCCGGCCATCGTTGATCCGGATGGGCCGGATGGGGCGCCGCTTTCGCTTTTCGAGTCGGGTGCCATCCTCCTTTATCTGGCCGACAAGCATCACCGCTTCATCCCTCAAGATGAAAGGGCCCGACAGCTTACCCTTCAATGGCTGATGTGGCAGATGGGTGGATTGGGGCCCATGTTGGGCCAAGCTCATCATTTTCTGCGCTATGCGCCCGTTGAGATACCGTACGGTCGCGAGCGCTATAGCAAGGAAGCCCAGCGGCTCTACGGCATTCTGGACAAGAGGTTGAGCGAGGCCCGCTATCTCGCCGGGGAAGATTACACCATTGCAGACATGGCAGTCTGGCCCTGGACCCGAAGCCCGGAGGCTCAGGGAGTGAATCGCGACTCCTTCCCGAACTTTAAGCGTTGGTTCGACGAGATTGCAGAGCGCCCGGCAGTCCAGCGTGGCGTGCAGGTGCTGGCAGAGCAACGCCGTCCAGAGATGAGTGCGGAAGAGAAGGAGTTCCTTTTCGGCTCAAAACAGTATGAGCGGCGTTGAGCGATGGCATCTCTTCCCCGACAGCAGCAGCATCCCGACACCTTGGCTGCCCAGGCAGGAGGCTACGTGGATCCGCTCAGCGGAGCTCTGGTGCCACCGATCCAGCCTGCGACGACCTTTGCCAGAGGCAAGAACTACGAGACGCCTCCCGAGACAGACTACATTCGAGGTCATAGCCCGAGTTGGGCTCCGGCGGAGAAGTTGCTTGCGCAACTTGAGGGTGGGGCGGAAGCCCGGCTCTTCAGCTCCGGCATGGCTGCAGTCAATGCTGTTGTAATGGCCTTGCGACCCGGAGATCACCTGGTTGTTCAGCAGTCACTCTACTACGGCGTAAGGAATTGGCTTCGCAGCTTCTCTGAAGACTGGGGACTTAGCTTCACCTTGACGGACTGTAGCGATCTCTCCGCACTCCGCAGCGCTCTGCAGCCCGGCAAGACGAAGCTCGTTTGGGTGGAAACGCCCGGCAACCCACTCTGGAACATTGTCGACATTTCGGCTGCGGCGGGGTTGGCTCATGAAGCGGGCGCTTATCTTGCCGTTGACAATACGGTCGCCACTCCCGTGCTGACGCGCCCCCTGACCTTAGGCGCCGACATCGTCATGCACTCCGCAACCAAGTACCTGAATGGCCATAGTGATGTTCTTGCGGGAGCCCTGGTGACCGCGCGGAAGGATCCCTTCTGGGAGCGGATACAGGCGTATCGCAATCAAGCCGGGTCCGTTCTCGGCACCTTTGAGGCTTGGCTACTCCTGCGTGGGATGCGAACCCTGCCCTTGAGAGTACGCCGGCAGAGCGAAACCGCGGCCTTCCTCGCCGAGCGCCTGAGCACCCACCCCGCGGTCGAAGCCGTCCTTTATCCCGGCCTCATAAACCACCCTGATCATTCGGTTGCAGACCGCCAGATGAATGGCGCCTTCGGAGGCATGTTAAGCTTGTTGGTTCGCGGCGGAGAAGAAGCGGCGCTTGCTGTCGCAAAGGCGTGCCGCCTGTTCTTCCCGGCAACGTCGTTGGGCGGGGTCGAAAGCCTGATTGAGCATCGCGCCAGCGTCGAAGGTCCGGGGAGCCCGGTGCCACGCAACCTGCTTCGAGTCTCCGTGGGACTCGAACATCCTGAGGATCTGGCCAGCGACCTGGAGCAAGCGCTGGGGGACATCCCTTGAGAAGAGCGGCCATCGCTCAAGCAACACAGCAAGGAATATAAGAGGGAGTTTACATGACGATCGAGCTTTACACCTGGAGCACCCCTAATGGCTATAAGGTCTCCATTGCTTTGGAAGAGCTTCAACTTCCTTATGAAGTGCATCCCATCAATATCACCCGGGATGAGCAGTTCGCCCCAGACTTCCTGAAAATCAGTCCCAACAACAAGATTCCCGCCATTGTCGATCCCGACGGTCCGGGGGGCGAGCCACTTGCGCTTTTCGAATCTGGTGCGATCCTCCTGTACCTCGCGAAAAAGACTGGCCGCCTGATGCCGAAGGACCCGCGCTCCTACTGGACCGCGGTGCAGTGGCTCATGTGGCAGATGGGCGGCTTTGGCCCGATGCTGGGCCAGGCTCACCACTTCCTCCGCTTCGCCAAGGAGGACATCCCCTACGCGAAGGACCGCTATTCAAATGAGGCACGGCGCCTCTATGGCGTGCTCGACAAGCGTCTGGCGGAAGCCGAATGGTTGGCGGGCGAGGAGTACTCCATGGCTGACATCGCTACCTTCCCCTGGGCCGGTCGCCATGAGTGGCAACAGATCGATCTTGAAGACTTCCCCAACGTGAAGCGCTGGTTTGACGCAATTGCCGCTCGACCGGCAGTTCAAAAGGGGCGTCAGGTACCTCAATAACAGAGATAGTCTTCCCAGATCGGATCTTATAGCGATCCGATCTGGGTGCTTAGCGGGTACCGCATGGGAAAGAGCTCAAGTGTTCATAGGCGCGGGCGAGCGCACAAAACTGTTCGATTGAAAGCTCTTCCGCCCTCGCTGTTTCTGCGACTCCACTCCTTTCGAGCAGTTCGATCGGCGCCACACCCAGCGTTTTCAACGCCTGGCGCAGCATTTTTCGGCGTTGTCCGAATGCCGCGGCCGTGACATTCTCCAATAGATCCAGGCGGCACAGGGCCAAAGGTTTGGGTCGAGGGTCCAGGACTACCACAGCCGAGGCGACCTTGGGGGGCGGCGTGAAGGCTGCAGCAGGAATGTCCAGCGCGATATGGCCTTTGCATAACCACTGTGTCAGTACGGCCAAACGGCCATAAGCCTTACTACCGGGCGCTGCGACCAGGCGCTCTGCAACCTCCCGCTGGAACATCAGCACCAACCGACTGTAAACCTCCGGATCCTCAGCCAACTGCTTCAACCATCCGGTCAGGAGCGGCGTGCCAACGTTGTAGGGAAGGTTGCTGATGATCAGGCGCGGTGGCGGCCCTAAAGTGGAAGAATCAAGCGCCAGTGCGTCCGCATCGACCAAAGTCAAGCGCCCATCAGCAGCCTCAACCAGACTTTGAAGCGCCTCTTGGCATCGCCGGTCCTTCTCCACCGCAATGACCCGTTGTGCGCCTTCCAACAGGATTGCGCGGGTCAAGCCACCGGGGCCCGGCCCGACTTCGATAATAGTGGCGACGCTGAGGTCGCCGCCCAGCCTCGCGATGCGACGCGTAAGATTAAGATCCAGCAGAAAATGCTGGCCTAAGCTTTTTCGCGCCGCAAGCTCATGCCCTCTGATGATCTCGCGCAGGGGCGGCAGGGTGCTGACGGGATCGGCGGAATTCGCGATCAAAGGCGCTCGCTAGAGGCGAATATCGATGTTTGCTGCGCGCCGGAGGTCGCGCATATAGCGCGCGCCAAGCATGTCGATGCGTTGCCGGCGAAGGCGGTTCTGGACGAACTCCCGGTCAATGCCACCATCCTCGAGCGAGCGCTCACATACGAAGAGCACGAGGACGGCGTCGCCAGTAAACACTGGCTGACTTGGCGACCCGATGGGAAGGCTCGCGGCCATAGCTCGCATCTGTTGGGGCAGGTTGCTCAGGCTTACCTCTCCAATATCACCGGATCCGCTAACGCCCACCTCCGCCGCGAGTGAATTTGCCGCTTCACAGGAGTTCACGTCCCGCGTCAACTCCTCAGCGCGTCGCAAGGTGGCTTCCTCCTGTCCTGGCTGGGTGTCGAACAGAATTTGCGTCAAGCGCGCTGTACCGCTTGCTGCTGCTCCTCCGGGGGTCCCCTGCTGGCGGTCTATCAAGGCAATGATGTAGTAGCCGTTGACTGTCGGGACAGGTCCTGCGAGCTCTCCCGGACGAAGCGTGGCAACAACCTCAGACAGATCGGGTGGCAACTGAGATTCCGCCATGAAGCCGGTATCCCCACCGGCTGCTGCGGTCGGTGATTGAGAGAACTGAACGGCCAACTGTTGGAAGTTCGTGCCCTGACCGAGCTGCGCTAACAACCGCTCTGCAAGTTGCCGCGCGTCTTCCTGACCCGTCGTGCCGCCGAAGGGGAGGAAAATTTCAGCCAGGCGCACGCGAACCTGATCTCCTTGAGCGGCCAAGCGCTCAACTGACTGATCCACTTCTTCTTCTGAGACCTGCACCTCTGGCACCACCCGCGCACTCAGGAGCTTATTCCATGAAATGGAAGCGCGGATCTGGTCATGGATGGAGAACAGCGGCGCACCATTGCTCTGGAGCAGGTTCACGAACTGGTCACGGGACATGCCGTTGCGCTCGGCCATCTCAGCCAATCCCGCCTCCATCTCTTGCTCGGTCACTTCGATGGACAGGCGTTCCGCCTCCTGGCGCTGTAGCCGCTCATCGATAAGCTGGCGCAGGACCGGCCCGGAGATCTGTTGGATCGTTTCCTGTGTTTCAGGCAGACCGGAGGCAAGGAGCGCCACTCGCATTCGTGCTTCAAAATCCAGGCGGGAGATGACTTCGTCATTCACGACAGCCACGGCCGTGAATACCTCTTGCGCTTCGGCCTGCCGCGGCCCGACCTGGAGGGCCAGAGCAACCAACAGGGCAAGAACTATTCCTCTCATCCGGCAACCCTTTGTTTTTGCACAACCGGCCGGTGGGTCCGGTGCGGCCGCACTATAGCTTATCCGTCTCCTGGTACAACGCGACTTCCACGGCCAAGGTGCTTCGGTTTTGGATAGGGCGGGCTAATTGCTGGCGCCGACGCCGCCGAGGTAACGGAACGTGATGTTGAACAAGAAGTTGTAACCCGGCTCTATCTCGCGATCCCGATAGCGCCGCCGCTCAACCCCAGCACTGAAGTTGAAGCATTCGCAGTCAAAGCCAAGCGCCAGGCCTACCTTTTGCGTATAGTCCTCCGCGAGATCGTGGGTTGCATAAAGGGAGGCATGCCATTGCCGCGACAGTTGAGCATTGAGGCGGCCGACCACTTCCTCTCGGCGCCCAAGATCTCGGCCAGTGCTGAGATCCGGCAGGTCCAGGTAGCCCAATTCGATATTGAGATAGTCGGGCCCGAGCCGAGCTTCGGCCTCCTGCTGAACAGGACGTAAACTCTTGCGATCAAGCCGAGCGCGATAGACCAGGTCAATCTCGTCAATAGGCCGCAATCTCAAGCGCGTCACATAGTCGGAACGGCGCTCGCGCAATCCGCTGTCAGCGGAAAAGGAGGTGTTCGTGTGAAAGCGATAGCTCTGGCCAAGGAAGAGCTCGCTGTAGAAGGTTTCTCCCGTCGCCAGCGAATAGTTGACGCCATAGTCGACCCGCGAACCGCTATCGATCCGGTCGATCCCTGGAAAGCGGTTGATGGAAAAGAGGTTCGTATCGTCGAAGGTCAGATCGATGCTGTCTTCGTTAGGGATTCGCTTATGGTTCCCTCCCCGTGGTGAGGCCACAAACTGAACCACGGGTTCCACGGTCTGCTGCACGCCTCCCCCCTGGATCAGCCAAGGGTAGCGCATTTCGAGCGCGGCGAAGGGAAAGACCCGCCCTGATGTGATGCTGCCATCTGGATCGTCGGGATCCGGGTTTGCGGATCCGGGATCGTGGCCTTTGGTCCAATAGCCGTCCATCTGTACGCCGGCGCGAAACTTGTAGACCTCCCCAAAGCGGCCGATCGCCGGGAGTGTCAGTCCAGGTGTTACAGAGATACGGCCGACTTCGCGGCCAGATCGTCGTAGGATCGACAGCAGGCTCGCATCCAGCGTCGGGTAGAGCCCCTCCCACAGCGGCTCTCCCTTGTGACTGAACTCGAGTAATGGCAGCACGAAAGGCTGCCGCTTCTCCGAGATCTCGTCCGTCAGGATCTGATAGGCGAAGGAATGGGCGCCGAAATAGCTGCGTCCGTCAAAGTGTTCCGCAAACAGCTGGCTGTTGTAGCGAGCGTCGTTCACGAAGTCGTAAGCGCGCAGATAGCTTTGGTCGCTTGAACGACGTAGATCGTAGCCTGCGCGCCAATGATCGGTGAGCGCAAAGCGCCCCTGCGCGTCGATATGCCCCCGAAAATCGGCTTCGCGCCAGCGATCATTGGCGTCCTGCCGCTTGGCATAGGTCCCACTTACTTCGGTCTGCATGAAACCGTAGGGGAGTAGCTTGCGGTGCTCCAGGCTCAACACCGGCAATCGCCTTTGGGTGATGCGCGGGGTCAGGGTGATGTCGGAGGTTTCGTCGATGACATGGAAGTAGGGGAGGTCGCTATAGAAGCCTTGGAAGGAATTGCGGCCGAAGCTTGGAGACAGCAGGCCGCTTTCCCGTTCCACGGTCCAGTCCGGATGCTCGAAGTAGGGAGTATAAAGCAGCGGCAGCCCGAACATGTTGAGCCGCGCGTTGCGATATCGCAGCACACGCTCTTCTTGATCGTGAATTACCTGGTCAGCTTCCAGGTGCCATAGGGGTTCGTCCTCCTCCCCAAAGGTGCAGGTGCTACAGGGCGTAAAGCGCCCCTTGTTGAATACCGTCTGATTGCCGCCCGTTCTTATCGCATTCGCTGCTGTCACGCGGCTACTTTCGCGCATAAGGGCACGTACCTGGTTGACCAGGGCTTCATCCAGATCGCTGGTAACTTCTGCACGATCTGCAAAGACGACGTCGCCGCCGGGATCCACAAGCGCTACGTTGCCTTGCGCCACTATGACGTCGCGAGCGATGTAGTAGATAATCTCATCGGCGCGAAGAACGCGTTCACCGTAAGCGACTTCTACATTGCCGCTGGCCGTGATCGTTCCGGCCTCCTCGTCATGCAGGACGGCGTCGGCAGTGAGCAGTGCCTCTCCGTCGTCACTTTCCGCCTGCACCGTCTGAGCAAAGGCCCCTTCCGGTGCGAGGAAGGTTGCACCAAGGCCAATGACAACGCCAAGACTTGCAGCGCGCAAAACGCGCCCTAACGTCTTCCACCGCCCCCCGGGTTGGTTGCGCATCGTTGATCCCCTACCTTCAGCCGAACCCGACTCACTGGATCGGCCGCCAGGCAGCTTTAGCGTGAGCAAGCCGCTAAGCCTAGAGCGGATTCATTATTGCTCCGGACGCACGTTCGTTGACCGGTCGAGACGGCAAGGGCAGTCTCGCCATCATGATGCGAGGAAGGTTCATAACTTTGGAAGGCGGGGAGGGGGCAGGAAAATCTACCCAGCGCGCCGCCATAGCCTCGGCCCTTCGGCAGGTTGGCTTGAAAGTCCTGGAAACGCGGGAGCCAGGCGGCAGTCCGGGAGCCGAGGAAATTCGTGAACTCATTGTTCGTGGTGATCCGGGTCGTTGGGACAGGGAAACGGAGGCCTTGCTCGTCTTCGCCGCCCGGCGAGACCACTTGCAACGGCTCATCCTCCCCGCTCTGGAGCAAGGCCAGTGGGTAGTGTGCGATCGCTTTTCCGATTCGACCTTTGCCTACCAAGGCTATGGACGGGGGGTGGAGGTGGAAAGCCTTCGCGAACTTCACCGGTTCTGTGCCGGAGACCTGCTGCCGGATCTGACTTTCTTGCTGGACCTGCCGGTAGAGGCAGGCTTAGCGCGCGCCGCTCATCGCGGGGGAGCCGAGCGATTCGAAGCACTGGGTCTCGATTTTCATGAGCGGGTTCGAAAAGGCTTTTTGTTGCTGGCGGCTCAAGAACCGGAGCGTTTTGTGTTGATAAACGCGAGCCTTCCTCCCGAGGAGGTAACGCAAGCCGTCTTAAAGCAGCTAGAGCAAAGACTGGGACTGACCCTGTGAGCCGCAAGAAAGATGAGGCCGCTCTCGCGCCGCATCCGCGACTGACTAGTGATCTGATAGGGCAAGCCGAGGCTGAGAAGCAGCTCATCCGGGCAGTCGAGAGCGGGCGCCTGCCTCACGCTTGGCTCATCTCTGGCCCGCGCGGGATTGGCAAGGCGACCCTCGCATACCGCTTTACGCGATACCTACTTTCCAAAGCCAAGGAGGGGCAGGGCAATCCCCTCTTTTCACCCGCCTCACCGCAGGAAACCCTTGCAGTTTCGATGGATCATCCCGTTTCCCGCCAGATCGCGGCCGGGAGCCATCCGGATGTTTTCGTCCTGGAGCGTGCAGCAAGAGAGGATGGTCGGCTTCCCCGCGATATTGACGTCGCTTCAGTCCGGCAGCTCAACGCCTTTCTTCGGATGACTTCATCTGAAGGTGGGTGGCGCATTGCGATTGTGGATTCGGCCGACGAGATGAACGCCAATGCGGCGAATGCGCTGCTTAAGGTACTGGAAGAGCCGCCCGAAGCGGCGGTGCTTCTTCTTGTTAGCCACGCGCCAGGAAGGCTCCTGCCAACAATCCGATCGCGCTGCCGCCGTCTTGCTCTTACCGATTTGCGTGAGGAGGAGGTGGTTAACCTATTAAGGGGGCACCTTCCTGAAGCCGAGCGGGAACAGTTGGTCCTCCTAGCACGTCTTGCCGAAGGTAGCATTGGGCGCGCTCTGACATTGGCAGAGGAGGGGGGTGCCAGCCTTTATGAAGATCTTCTGGAACTGCTTTCCACCCTTCCCAAAATAGATACGGCTAAGGCCCACGCTTTTGCTGACATGCTGGCCAGGAACAATCGGGAACAACGCTTTCAAACGGCGGCGCAGCTTCTGCTGTGGTGGCTCGGCCGCTTGATAGAGTCTGGAGCCTCCTCTCGCGCGGCAGACCCGGTCATTGGCAGTGAAGGGCAGATCGCCCAGCAGCTCTTGTCCTGGCGTCCGCTTGCGGAGTGGTTGGCTCTGTGGGAAAACCTCGGGCGCCTCTTCGACCAGGCGGAACGCGCCAGCTTGGATCGCAAGCAGGTTATGCTGACCGCCCTTAACCGCTTGGCTGGGCAAGGGCCGGCCGGCGCGGTGTGAACCCTCCAGGAGCCGTCACCGAACGATGTCTGCACAGACAGAGCGCTACTACATCACGACGCCCATCTACTATGTGAATGATGTGCCGCACATCGGCCATGCCTACACGACGCTGGCCTGCGACGTCTTGGCTCGCTTCATGCGTCTCGACGGGAAGGAAGTTTTTTTCCTGACCGGCACCGATGAGCATGGGCAGAAGGTGGAGAAGTCGGCCGCCAAGGCGGGCGAGGAACCCCGAGCCTTCACGGATCGCGTCAGCCAAAACTTCCGCGACCTCGCTAAGGTCCTCAATTTCTCCTACGACGCCTTTATCCGTACGACCGAGGAACGCCACTACAAGTCCTCCCAGGCGCTTTGGGAAAAGCTTGTCGAGGCCGGCGACATCTACCTCGACAAGTATGCCGGATGGTACGCGGTGCGAGATGAAGCCTTCTATGGCGAAGACGAGCTGACTCTTACGGAAGATGGACGTCGCTTGGCACCCTCAGGTGCCGAGGTCGAGTGGGTCGAGGAACCTTCCTACTTTTTCCGCCTTTCTGCCTGGCAGGACCGCTTGCTGGCGCATTACGAGGCAAACCCTGATTTCATCGGTCCAGATAGCCGGCGCAACGAAGTGATCTCCTTTGTGAAGGGGGGATTGCGCGATCTTTCCGTCAGCCGAACCACTTTCCGGTGGGGAATTCCGGTTCCGGGAAATCCTGATCACATCATGTACGTCTGGCTGGACGCACTGACCAACTACATCACCGCGATCGGCTATCCGGATGAGTCGAGCGACAGCTTCAAGCGGTTCTGGCCCGCGGATCTCCATATGGTCGGCAAGGACATCCTTCGCTTTCACGCGGTCTATTGGCCGGCCTTCCTCATGGCCGCTGGGCTGCCGGCGCCACAGCGCATTTTTGCACACGGCTGGCTGCTGAACCGCGGCGAAAAGATGTCCAAATCTCTGGGCAACGTTCTGCGACCACAGGATCTCGTGGAGCGCTATGGGCTCGATCAGGTTCGCTATTACCTACTGCGCGAGGTACCCTTCGGATCCGACGGCTACATCAGCCACGAGTCGATGGTTGCCCGGATCAACGGCGATCTGGCGAACGACTTCGGCAACCTGGCTCAGCGCGTGCTCTCCATGATTGCCAAGAACTGCGGCGGGAAGGTGCCTCAACCCGGGGAGCTTGAGGAGGCCGACAGCCGCTTGCTGACAAAGGCGGCGGCTCTGCTCCCACGCTTGCGCGATCACTACAACAAGCAGGCCTTCCATCGCGCTCTCGAAGCGACCTGGCAGGTGGTGGGTGACGCGAACCGCTATGTAGACGAGCAGGCGCCCTGGGCACTACGGAAGACGGACCAGGCTCGCATGCAGACTGTGCTTTGGGTGTTGGCTGAGACCGTCCGGCGCCTTGCCCTACTCACCCAGCCGGTGATGCCCGACACCGTTGGGAAGATGCTCGACCAGCTGAACGTGGATGAGGCTCAGCGGAGCTTTGCGCATCTGGAGAGCTCATTGGAAGCCGGCACCGCCTTGCCGGCGCCCACCGGGGTATTCCCGCGCTTTACGGAGCCGGAGGAAGAGGCCTGATGCTCGTCGATTCCCACTGCCATCTGGATTACCTGGAGCGGCAGGGAGAGGACCTGGCAGAGATTGTTGCGCGAGCACGGCGGGCCGGGGTCGCGCGACTGGTGACGATCTCGACCAAGCTGAGTGAATTCGATGCGGTTCGGTCGATTGCTGAGCGTTTCGACGACGTTTTCTGTTCGGTAGGGGTGCATCCGCACGAGGCGGCAGAGGAGGGGCAGGGGGACTCCGAGCGCCTCCTCGCGCTTGCCGAGCACCCTAAGGTCGTGGGGATCGGCGAAACCGGGCTGGACTACTTTTATGAGAACAGCCCGCGAGACGCTCAGCAACGCTCCTTCAGAGCGCATATCGATGCTGCACGGCAGAGTGGGCTGCCGTTAATCGTGCACGCCCGCGATGCCGATGAGGATACGATCCAGATCCTTCAGGAGGAGTATCAGCGCGGAGCCTTCCCCGGTCTCATCCATTGCTTTACCGCCGGCCCCGCCCTGGCTCAGGCCGCTCTTTCCATCGGCTTCTTCATTTCACTGGCCGGTGTTCTGACTTTTCGCAAAGCAGAGGACTTGCGGGCAACTGTTCGGGATATTCCTCTGGAGCGCTTGCTGGTGGAAACCGACGCGCCTTATCTTGCGCCCGTTCCCATGCGCGGAAAGCGGAATGAGCCAGCCTACGTGGTTCACACTGCGGAAAAACTCGCAGAAGTCAAAGGAGCGAAGATAGAAGAAGTTACGGAGACTACTTCACGTAACTTCTTTAAACTTTTCCAGAAGGTGCCGGCGCCACAATGAAGGTGACGATCCTTGGCTGCGGTGGATCCGGCGGTGTGCCCTTGGCCGATGGAACGCCAGGCGGCAATTGGGGCCTCTGCGACCCGGCCAATCCTCGTAACCGACGGCGCCGCTGCTCGGTGTTGGTCGAGGTGGAGGGCAGGGCGATCCTGATCGACACCTCACCTGACCTGAGGGACCAGCTACTGGATAACGCGGTCAACCGGGTCGATGCGGTGCTGTTCACGCACCCTCATGCCGACCATCTGCATGGTCTGGACGAACTGCGTGCGCTCTGTAACGCCACTCGCCGTTCGATTCCAGCCTACATCCCGGCACGCAACCATCGGGAATTGACTGAGCGCTTCAGCTACGCTTTCGCTTCCAGCCATACCGGTAGCAAACTCTATCCAGCACTCTATGAGGATCACGTAGTCGCGGATGGCAAGTTCGACCTGCTTGGGCTGTCGGCCACCGCTTTTGCACAAAATCATGGAGCGGTGGATAGCACCGGTTATCGGATAGGCAAGATCGCCTATTCAACAGATGCCAAGGCCCTTAATGAGGCGGCCTTTGTGGCTCTAAAAGGCATTGATTTATGGATCGTTGATTGCCTCCGGGTAAAGCCGCATCCGACCCATTCTCACCTGGAACAGACCCTGCAGTGGATTGAGCGAGTGCAGCCCAAGCGGGCCATCCTTACGCACCTCAATCACACAACAGATTACGAAACTCTGCGCGAAATTTGCCCTCCGGGGGTCGAGCCAGCCTACGATGGGCTGGTTGTGGAAGTGGACTGACTCATGAACAGGGAGCTGCGTACTTTCGATTTCGCTTCCCTGGAAGTGCCGTCGTCACCTAACTGGCATCTGGCGTGCCCGCCGAACTCATCGCAGGCTCATTGCCGTGACATAGCGCCGATCTTCGACGTTGAGCTTTCCGTACTCAGAGCCGTGTTCTTCGAAATCGTGAGCGCAGCGCCACGAGCAGCCTTGATCGCGGACGCCCCGGACGTGAACCGCTACCGCTTCATCCAGAAGAGCCGTGTCTTCAAGTTCGTGGACGAAATTACCGTCGAGTTCGTTGAGCTCGATACGCGACGCTCCAGCCTTCACATCTTTAGCCGGTCACGGAGCGGCTGGTGGGACCTCGGCGTAAACCGCCGTCGCGTACGGCAATGGTTGAAACAGGTCCAGAAGAACCTGGCGCTACAAAAAGCCTGAAGCCACGAGTCTGCTGCTACCGCCCTACTCCCTGCGGAGCCATTTTTTCCATAATATACGTTATGCGCGTTTTGCATCCTGCGCAGCAGGAACCCACGAGGCCCGGCTGACAGGAGGTCGCACTCTACAGAAGCTGGAAATGAACCTCCTTCGGGTCGCAGTCCTTGCCGTTCACAGGCACCATGTCCTGAGGACAGGCCGACATGGCCACGACGCAATCCATCTGTGCCCTGAGAACCACGTGGTCTCCTGGCCTGCTTACTGGAGCCTCGAACGACACAGATCCATCGGGCGCAACAGGAATGTTCATCCAGAGGTTCAAGGGTGCCGGGCATTCCGGCGCCTCGAGACCGATTGCGCGGAAGGCAGCGAAGAGGTTGTCCGTGCAGTTCTCGTGATAGTCCCGACAGCCAAGTGAGGCATAGCGGTAGATGTCGCAGGCCGCGACGAGGGTGTCGTGGATGCCCGGCGAAGTGTCTTTCTCGAAATGCAGGATAGCGCGCCGCCGGTTGCTCACAAGGGAGTCTCCCGCCCGTGGCATAATTCGTCCGAGCGAAGCACGTAGATGTTCCATGGAAAGGAACTCGCGAAGATCCGCCGCATTGAACGCCCAGAAATCGAGAACCTGTGTCCCGTGTGTGTTGATGAGGCGAAGGCTTTGTCCACGGTTCAGCCGCACTGCCCTGCCCTGACGTGCCGGAACTCGTTCCAATGTCTCCATCTCCTAGCCTCCTTGCTCCTGAGGAGACCCCGCATTTTGAACCTTTCATTGGCATAGGCCTGTCCTAGCCAAGAGTGGTACGAGGTGAATCACAGCTATCTTTGGGGGTCTCGCAATCGCGTTCTTTGTCGGGTTGTTCCTGCTGGCCATCCTCTACGTTCCTAGCTCTTTCGCGCAAGAGCCCTTTCTGTCTGAAGTTCGGGTAGAGTTGCGCGGCGGCGATCGCTTGAGCGGCACGATGCTGGAGGAAAACGATGAAGCCATCACGCTGCGAACGCACTTCGGAGCAGAAGTTGAGATTCCCCAAGAAGAGATCCTGCGCATTGCCTGGGATGAAGCAGACGATCCGACAGCAGAGGCAACTGCCGAACCTGTTCCGGAAGAAGATGAAGATGAAATCGACATCACTGGCGAACTCGAACTAGGCGCAGCAATTGTCGCCTCGGCGACGAATCGGCGCGACTACCTCTCCCAACTGGATCTCACTTTTCGACGCGGAGCCGACCACCTTCAGCTTCAAGGCGTTATCGATATTCAGAAGGCGGCTGATGTGACGCTGCGCGATCGTAGAGGCGCGGCGATACGTTTCCAAAAGGAGTTAACGGCCCCCTGGTTCACCAACGTCAGCGCCCGCTACTTGCGCGATCCCACCACGGGCCTCAGTCGACGGACAACGGCGTCTGCCCAGTTCGGCCGCGCCATCTTCGACAATGAGCTTCATAGTCTCACCCTTCGTGCTGGTCCAGGTTTCGCCGACGAGCATCGAACGGACGGGACAGATTGGCGTACACCGTTGATTGGTTGGGGTGTTTCCTATGAGCTCAACTTCACCGGCTTCCTGGACCGTTTCTCTTTCCGGCATGAGCAGGAAGGCAGCGTAGATCCGCGGGGCAAGCCTTTGCGCCTTCTCCTCGACAGCGAGACGGCGCTCCGTTACCGGGTTACCGATAATCTCTTCATCGCCGTTACGGGAACCGTCGAGGTGGACAGCCTATCGCCAGATGAATCCACGACCTTTGATCGACGGGTAGGGTTGCGGCTCGGCTATGGCTGGTAATGATGACACTCGCTGAAACCGGGTGGCAGAGCATCCAGCCTTCATTTCTCCCCTGGCATCCTCTGTTTTCGGCAGCAGTTCAGATTGAGGCCAAACCAGTTTAAACTTGCCGTATGTCTCAACACCCTCCCCCTTCCCTTCCCGCCATCGATCGCCTTCTGGAAGTTATGGCCAAGCTTCGCGACCCAGAGGCTGGCTGCCCCTGGGACGTGGAACAAAGCTTTGCAACCATCGCGCCCTATACGATCGAAGAAGCTTATGAAGTCTACGACGCCATAGAGCGGAAAGATCGAGACTCGCTTCGAGACGAGTTGGGAGATCTTCTGTTGCAGGTTGTCTTCCACTCCCGCATGGCCGAGGAAGAGGGCAGCTTTGATTTTCACCAGGTCGCGGAAGCGATCACACGCAAGTTGATCGAACGACATCCTCACGTCTTCGGTGAAACTTGCTATTCGGATCTGAATGAACAAAGCCGCAGCTGGGAGGAAATTAAGGCCGCCGAACGGGCAGCCAAGGGAGAAGAGGGTGCGCTCGACGGTGTGCCCCTTGCCCTGCCCGCTCTGCTACGCGCTTACAAACTTCAACGCCGAGCTGCGCGGGTCGGATTTGACTGGCCTGAGGTAAAGCCTGTGCTCGAGAAGGTTCACGAGGAGATGGACGAGTTGAAGGCAGAGATGCTCGCCGGTAGTGAGCAAGATCGACTGGAAGAAGAGCTGGGCGATATGCTCTTCTCCATGGTCAACCTGGCCCGTCACCTGAACATCGAACCAGAAGCGGCGCTCCGCCGCGCCAACCGGAAGTTTGAAGACCGTTTCCGAACAGTTGAGGCAGAGATTTCGGCCGAAGGAAAGTCACTCGATGCTTGCAGCCTTGAACGACTTGAGACCGCCTGGCAGCACGCCAAGCGCAGATCGTTCACTCCCTAGAACCAGACAGGAGCCAACTAGCCAATGATAAGCCCGGTTAATGCATCAGATCTCACGGTGTTGATTACAGGAGCGAGCTCTGGCTTCGGCGCTGCCGCCGCTCGACGCTTTGCCGAAGCGGGCGCAAAAGTGATCGCAACGGGTCGGCGTCAGGACCGCCTGGAGGATCTCAAGAAAAGCTTGGGAGAGCGCGTTCATGTGGCCACTCTGGACGTCCAGAAGCGCGAGGACATCGATCGCTGCCTAGCAGAGCTGCCCGCCGCCTATGGCGAGATCGATGTTCTTGTAAACAATGCGGGGCTTGCGCTCGGTCTGGAGCCGGCGCAGGAGGCGGTCATGGAAGACTGGACCACCATGATCGACACCAACATAAAGGGCCTGATTTACGCAACACGGGCCATCCTGCCGGGGATGGTCGCAAGGGACCGCGGTCACATCATCAATATCGGCTCAGTCGCTGGCAACTACCCCTACCCTGGCGGCAACACCTATGGTGCCACCAAGGCTTTCGTGAAGCAGTTCTCCCTGAACCTCCGCGCGGATCTCCTGGGTAAGAATGTACGGGTGACGAATATCGAACCCGGCATGGCAGAAACCGAGTTCTCGCAGGTCCGCTTCAAAGGCGATGACGCCCAGGCATCGCAAGTTTATAAGGGCGTTCAGCCAATGCGGGCGGATGACATTGCCGAAGCCATCTTCTGGGTGGCGACCCTGCCGCGCCACGTGAACATCAATCGGCTAGAGATGATGCCGGTAATGCAGGCCTTTTCACCTTTCTCAGTACACCGCCAGTAAAAGGGGAACCGCGCATCAGAGCGGGATCGAACCTGCTCTGGTGCCCTAACCCCATTTCACTCAAACTTGAATAGAAAATTCTCGCCGCAGATCCGCGTATTCGGCGCCGGTTGAGCTTTCACTCAAACGACCGACTCTCCGCCTAGCAGCCTGCCGTGCAGGGCACGCCAGGCTTCTTCGCTGGGGGCCATCAGCAGGCCAGGCGCGGCGTGATCACGAGGGCCGTAGCTCTTTCCTGTAAGCAGGCGGGCCGCTCCGCCCGCCTCCTGGTGCAGGAGGACTCCGGCGCAGTGATCCCAGGGTTTGGTCTTGGTAAAGAGCGCGAAGTCGCTTTCGCCTCGCATCAGCCGAAGATACTCCTGCCCTGCGCATCGCAGGGATCGATGGGTGTTCACCCGCGAACGATTCCGTTCAAGAAGGCGACCTATCTCTGGATGGGCGTAGTTCCCAAAATGCAATGTGCCGCGTAACGTCTTCACGTCCCTCTCGGCGCTGATGCGCACTTTCTCGCCGTTCAAATAGGTGCCCTCCCCTCGCCCGGCTACGGCCGTTCGCTTCCCAAGGGGATCGTGTATCCATCCCGCAAGAATCTCATGCCCCCGTGTAAGCGCGACCATCACAGCAAAGGCCGGTCGACCGTGGGCGAAGTTCGTAGTCCCATCGATCGGATCGATGATCCAAACAAAGTCATTTCCAGTAACACGATCAAGGACTGTCGCGTCCTCCTCCACCGCCTCTTCGCCCACGACAAGTGAGCCGGGAAGCAACTCAGGGAGCCGCTCCGCAAGGCGCGCTTCAACAGCCAGGTCGGCGACAGTAACGAGATCACCTGCTCTTTTCTCGCGTACATCGCCATCCTTGAGCGCACGAAAACGGGGAAGCGCTTCTTCCTCAGCGACTTCCCGGATTACAGCCGTTACACGTTCAATATCTGGGAGCATCTCGTATTCATCTTTCATAAAGCTGATGAAGGAGTGAACAAGCAACCTCCTCAACGGCAAAGGGGCCGCGAGTTCTACCCGCGGCCCCCAAACATAGAACAGCAGAAGCTGGCTGAGCTTAGAAGCCCATACCACCCATGCCGCCCATGCCACCCATACCGCCCATGTCAGGCATGCCGCCAGAGCTTTCCTTCGGCTCAGGGCGATCTGCGATCATGGCCTCGGTGGTGATCATCAGGCCGGCCACGGAGGCAGCGTCCTGCAGGGCCGTGCGGACCACCTTGGTCGGGTCGACAATGCCGGCCTGAACCAGGTTGGTGTACTCGCCAGCCTGTGCATCATAACCCCACTCGACGTCATCGCTTTCGAGCAGCTTGCCGGCAATGACGGCGCCGTCCTGGCCAGCATTATCGGCAATCTGGCGAACCGGTGCCTGAATGGCGCGTCGAACGATGCCCACACCCACCTGCTGGTCGTTGTTTTCGACCTGGAGGCTATCGAGAGCCTTGAGGGAGTAAAGGAGCGCGGTACCGCCGCCCGGCACGATGCCTTCCTCGACCGCCGCACGGGTGGCGTGGAGGGCGTCGTCGACGCGGTCCTTCTTCTCCTTTACCTCGACTTCGGAAGCACCGCCGACGCGGATGACGGCAAC
>JAJUFM010000056.1 GCA_029265995.1 Rhodospirillaceae bacterium
CAGGCTGCTGAAGAAGTCGCCGAGGAGCAAGTGCAGGGTTAGCCCCTGTCCTTAGGGGCCTGAGGATGGGCTTGGGGCGCGTTCGTATTGCCTGTTTTGGAGCCGTTCAGGCATCTGTCGGCGGGTTTTGGCAGACATCGGACAGACTCATCCTGTTGCCAGCAGCTTTGGCAGTCTCACGAGGTTGTAGGCGGTGGCGGTGAAGGTGAAGAACCAGCCGACGCGGTCGAGCCCGCGGTGCCGGGTCTTGGCGAGGTTTCCGGTGGTCTTGACCCAGCCAAAGCCTTCCTCGATGCGCTTGCGCAGGCGCTGACTGATGGCATAGCCGGGATGCCGGGTGGTGCGCTTGTCGATCGCAGTCGCGCGCGGCTTGCCGGAGACCCGGATGTTGCCGTTGATCGCGATATGCGGGGTGACGTTGCGCGCTTGAAGCCCTTTGACGAAGGCTTGCACGTCGTAGGCCTTGTCGGCACCGAGGGTGATGCGGTGCTGCCCCTTTCTGGTTCGCTCGATCATGGTCAAGGCCGCCTCCCTCTCCGCAGTGCCGCTGGCGCGGGTGAGTTCAGCGTCGACGATCAACGCGCTGCGGTTCTCCATCAGCAGATGCCCCATGAAACAGAGGCGGCTGCTCTGGCCATTGGCCTTGCGGTAGAGCCTGGCGTCCGGATCAGTCGTGGACGCGTGCGTTGCGTTCGAACGCTTTTCCCCCTTGAAGTTCCGCTCAGCATTCCGCCCAGCAGGAGGCTCCTTCGGATGGTCTCGATCCTCCGGATCATCCTTGGGCCGGAACGACTTCATCGAGGCCGAGGCCCCAATCAGCGTACCGTCGACCGAGAAGTGCTCGTCTGAGAGCAGCACCTTGACCCGGGGCCGACTGAGCACGGCTGCCAGGAACTGGTCGGCAATCTCCCCCTCGATCAGCCGGTCCCGGTTCTTGGAGAAGACCGCCGGGTTCCACACCGGAGCATCCGCCGAGAGGCCGACGAACCAGCGAAACAGCAGATTGTAATCCAACTGCTCCATCAGCTGGCGTTCTGAACGGATCGAGTAGAAGGCCTGCAGCAGGAGCGCTCGTAACAGCTTCTCAGGCGCGATCGAGGGGCGGCCCATCCTGGAGTAGAGCCGCTCGAACGACGGCGAAAGCACCTCCAGAGCCTCGTCCACAATCGCGCGGATCATCCGCAGCGGATGATCCGCCGGAACCCGTGCCTCGCAGCTCACGTACGAGAACAGCACCCCGCTTGTCTGGTCATCTCCGCGCATCGCAACCCCCTGTTCATCAGCAAAAACAGAGAATCACGAGCCGAAACGCCACGCCAGGGACTTTTTCAGCAGCCTGCTAACGGCCAGCGCTTCCTGATCCCGCTCTGACAGTGCCGCGTCCCGGCATCCCCAGTGCAGGGGAAGGATCCGGAAGAGCGGTGCTTGTCCATCACCGCCCGCGGGGTGAAAAACTCGCGACGACGTTGGCGGTATGAAATCGGCCAGACGTCAGAGGTCGATGTCGATCCAGATGCTGCCGTCTTCTTCCACCTTCACCTCGAAGGTCTCGAGGGGTTCGTCCACGGGCCCCTCGAGCGGCTCGCCCGTAATGATGTCGAAGACACCCTGGTGGAGAGGGCATTCGATCGTGCCGTCGTCGAAGTAGCCCTCGTGCAGGCAGGCATAGGCGTGGGTGCAGATGTTGTCGGTCGCGTAGATCTTGCCATCGTAATTGTAGAGGGCGATCTGGCGTTTCCCGAGACGGACCTCGATGGCCTTGTCTTCCGGGATCTCCTCTCGCTGCGCGACCTTATGCCAAGCCATCGTAAACTGCTCCCCCGTGCCAGGACCTACTTAGCTGCTGACCGTAGCCCGCACCGCTGGCATCGGCAATGCGAGGGGCAGGGTGGATCCCCACGGAAAAGCTAAAGGCGCAGCGGGAACCTCAAGGCGCTCCCTCGGCTTCATTAGCGTGACGGGAAGCGGTGGGATTGCCCATCTGCTGTACCCGGAGAGCAACCTTCCCTCTGAGGCGTAGTGCAAGCTGGAGATCATGATGACGCTATCACGCCGAAGTGCCTTGAGCCTGAGTGCCGGCATATCGCTCACCGGAGCACTTGCGGCCTCGGGTTCGCTTCTCTCCCGCCCTGCCGTAGCTTCTGAAGCTGCTCTTCAGGAGGCGCATCTGGCCGCCGGACGTGCCCGCGCCGCTTATGGCCTCATGCTCGAGAGCGGCAAGCTTCCGGCGCAGACGCTGGCAGTGGCCGAGAGGATCTATGAACGGCACCGGGCCAACGAGGAGGCCTTGAGTCGCCGATCCGGCAGCCTTCCGACGACAGTGGAGCGGCCGGATGTGCGCGCCGCAATCAGCTCTGCCCAGACCCCTCTCGACATGCTTCGACTGATGCGGGATGTCGAGGTTCAGGCCCTGGGCACCTATCTGGACCAGAGCTCCGACAACGGCGACGACAGCGGCCTTCTGGCGGCCGCTGCAGCCGATGGGGCCATGAACTGGGCCTTGGTCAACCACATTCTCGGCGAGTCCCTGCCCCCGGCCGGATTGGCAGCCGGCGGCAGTTTACCTCTTTCGGGAGTGCTCTGATGACCCTGCAAGCTATTGCGCTGACCGTGCGGCAAGAGCTGCTGCATCTCGACCTGGACAGAGGAGAGGTGGGCGAGCGTCGGCGCCTGGCTAACGTGGAGGATCTGCGCGGCCTGCTTCTGGCGCTGGATAGGCGGCCGGCAGACGGACAAATTTACGCACTTACCGGGCTTACCGAGATGACGGATAGGATGAGCCTTCTGCCTTTGCCGCGGGACGCGACAAGCCCGGTCGACTTCCGCCAGCAGGCGAACGAAATCCCCCTGGACCTGCCTTTGCCATCCGACGTGCTCATCGCCTTCGACCCCCTTCTCGATAGCCTGCGTGTCATCGAGCCCACAGGCAGGAGTTTCCGGGTCGATCCGTCCAGCGGCGCGCTGAGCGAAGACGTGTCGCTGGTCGCTTCGGGCGGCTCAGGTACTCCGCGTTTTTCCGCGGCTGCTTATGGACGAAGCTTCAGCGGCGGCACCTTTGGCCAGACGCGGCATACGCCACTCTACTTGATCGACGTAGCTCAGCGTGCGCTGCACATCGAGGATCCGCGTCAGCCCGGACGTCTGGAGTACATCGGTGAACTAGGTATCCCCTTGCGTGAACTCTCCGCCTTTCGGATCTTCTCGACTCCGGAGACTGACACGGGCGTGTTGGTCGACGGCAACAGGATCTATACGATCGACCTGCTGACCGGGCAGGCTTGGGATCGCGCCGACTTTGGCAGCCAAGACCTCGTCATCACCGATATGGCGCCGCTCATGCAATAAAGGACGAACGAATCGGGCAACTACTGGTCGGCGATAGCAGTTTCACCGAGTCAGTAGACCGTTTCATCGAGTATCGATTGACCCCTTAGGTACCCCTTTAGAGGCTTCTCCCCTTAGGCTCGATCAGGATCGGGCTCACGACTGGGGGCCTCTATGCCGACAACTCCTATCAGACTTGGTGATTCCTCCCTTCCTGGCGGTTGTTCCACCTATTGTGGTCGCCGCCTTCTGCTTTCTCAGGGGAAACACCTAGGTCTGCTGTCGACCGCATCCTTGGCGGCCCTGCTGATCGCATCCTCCGCGTCAGCACAAACCGCTCAGTGCAGCCTACCTTCCTCCGGCAAAGGCGAATGCGTCATCTCCGACGGCGACTATAGTTCGAGCCGGCAGTTCGTGGTCGAAGGCGACGACGGTGACGATGACGACGACGGAGAGGACGGGCCGGACCTCACGCTTAGCAACTTCGGCAGGATAACGATCTATGGCGACCAGTACTGGGGCCTCTTCCTCGGAAGTCTGGGCGGCGACGGCTCCGATGAGCGCAGCGACGGCGGCGATGGCGGTGACCTCGAACTATACAACTATGAAAAAGTCGAGCTTGCCGGTAGCAGTACACGGGACACCCTTTACGGCATTGCGGTTATCAGCAAGGGCGGCGATGGCGGGGGTGACGAAGATGATACGGGAATCGGTGGTAAAGACGGAGGGCGCGGGGGCGACGGCGGCACCGTAAGAGTCGAGAATAGCGGCGTTGTCGCGATCCAGCAGGGCCTGCCTCTCGGTGGTGCCGGCATCTACGCCGAGAGCAATGCCGGTCCGGGCGGAGATCAGGACTCCACTGTCGGTGACCAGCGCGGCGGCAACAGCGGTGATGCCAAGGATATCTTCATCGACAATAGCGGCTTCGTTTACCTGGGCAACGAAGGTAACCGTTTGTCGGGTAGAGGCTTTGCCTGGGGCATTGGTGCCCAATCCCACGGCGACGAGGGCGGCAAAGACAACGGCAACGGCGGTACCGGCGGCAACATCATCATCAATAATAGCGGTGTCGTCGATGTCTTCTGGGAAGGAGCGGACGCGGCGGAAAGCGGCGGCGTGCGCGGTATTTACGGCCGCAGCAGGGGCGGCGACGGCCGGAAGTCTCACGACAACAGCAACAGCGGCGGCAACGGGCAGGCCGGATATCAGGTTCAGATAACCTCTTCGGGAAGCGTGTCGGTCAATTCCTCTACCGCGGTGAAGGGTTTGTCTGGCGGGATCGTTGCCATCAGCCAAGGCGGCGATGGCGGCGAAGGGCCAGGCCGCAATCACGGTGGCGATGGAGCTAACGCGGGCGATACCACTGGCGGTGAGTTGGGTTCGACCCGCATAGAGTTGTACGACACAGCGCAGGTAGTCGCGAGCGGAGACGGTGTGGCCGGATTGGTAGCCCTTAGCCGCGGTGGCAGGGGCGGAAATGGCGAAGACGGTGCGCACGATAGTTCCGGTGGGGATGGCGGCGACGGCGGCGCCATCGAGCTGTACCTGCGAGATCGCAGCAGCGTCAGCACGAATGGGCGCGCTGGCTTTGGGGCTCTGGGCCAGAGTATCGGCGGCACGGGCGGCGATGGCGGAGATGACAAGGCGCTTCTCGGCCAGACGGGCAGCGGCGGCTATGGCGGAGATGGCGGCGATGTGTCCTTTGCTGCCGACACGGACACCACCATCGAAACGCGGGGTGCCTTTTCTTCCGCAATCGTTACGCAATCGATCGGCGGCGGAGGCGGTACCGGTGGCGACTTTCTCGCCGTTCTGGGCGGCGCAGGAGGCAATGGCGGCAACGGCGGCGACGGCGGCCGGGTGATAGTTGATAGCGCCGGGTTCGTCGGCACCTATGGCGATCATTCCAGCGCCATACTTGCCCAATCGGTCGCAGGTAGTGGTGGTACGGGCGAGCAGCCGAACAGCATGACGCTTACCCTCGGCGGCGACGGGGGTAGCGGCGGTGACGGCGGAGATGTGACAGTCAGGCAGGGCGGCACGCTCTACACGATGGGCTACGGCTCCCGCGGTCTGGTCGCCCAGTCCCTTAGCGGTGGCGGCGGCCAGGCCGCCACCATCGGCTCCGGCAAGCTGATGATCGGCGGATCAGGGGGCGGTGGTGGCACTGCCGGCGATGTTTTCGTTGAAACCACCGGGATCATCCAGACGCAAAAGGATGCCGCCACCGGCATACTGGCACAGTCGATCGGTGGTGGTGGGGGAGCTGGCGCCGGAACCGTCGGCATCATCTCGGTAGGCGGCCAAGGTGGCGATGGCGGTGACGGAGCGCGGGTGGACGTGCTGACCGCCGGTGCCATCTCCACCGGTGGCGATTGGGCGAATGGCGTCACCGCCCAATCGATCGGCGCAGGTGGTGGAGACGGCGGCAACGCCTTTGACTTCAGCGTCGTGATCCCGAGCGTTGGCGTCGGTGGTGACGGCGGAGTGGCTGGCGACAGCAGCGACGTCTTCGTCGGAAATTTCGATGCGGAAAGCGGCGACTATCGGGGCACCCCGACGATCGAGACGGCGGGTGATCATTCCTACGGTGTTTTGGCTCAGTCCATCGGAGGCGGTGGCGGGATCGGCGGCTATGCGATGGGTGAGGGCCTCATCAACTTCGCAACGCTGCAGATTGGTGGAGACGCCGGTGATGGCAGCACCGGCAATGATGTCCGGATCAACTACCGCAATCTCGGGCTGCGCACCTCAGGGCTCGATTCTGCCGGGATCGTCGCGCAATCGATCGGTGGAGGTGGCGGTGTCGGCGGCACGGCCTTCGGCATGGATCAGAACCTGGCCTTTGCCACCGCTTTCGCCGTGGGCGGTACCGGTGGCGACGGCGGCGATGCCGATACGGTGACCGTTACCCTGAACGACAGCTCGATCGTCACGGGCGATCTCGACAATGCGGAGTCTGCCAGCGACAACTCCCCGGGTATCCTGGCGCAGTCGATCGGCGGCGGCGGCGGGATCGGCGGCCGTGCGCTGGCGTTCAGTGTTGGCCAGACCTTCGCGGACCTCATCCCGGTCGCCTTTTCCGGTGCGGTTTCCGTGGGCGGCAATGGCGGCGCCGCCGGAAACGGCGACTTCGCAACAGTGTCGCTGGACGGCTTCTCCTCGATCGCAACCCTGGGCGACAGCTCCCACGGCATTCTGGCGCAGTCGGTTGGCGGTGGCGGCGGTCATGCCGGCCCTGCCTGGACGAAAAGCCTGACGACCGGTGTCGCAGGCGGCTTGTTCACGATGGATCTGGTGACCTCAATCGGGGGCCAGGGTGCGAGCGGTGGCGATGGCTCGGACGTCACTGTCAGTGTCAGGGATAACTCGCAGGTTCAGACCCGTGGCGATCACTCGAATGCCATCGTCGCTCAATCGATCGGCGGTGGCGGCGGCAACGGAGGCGTTGCGACCTCTGCAGCCAGCGCCTTCATGGGTTTTTCGTCCTTCACGGCAAACCTGAACGTGGGCGGCTTCGGCGGTCGCGGCGGCAACGGTGGTGTAGTCGAGGTCGAAACCGCTCGGGATACGCAGGTCCTGACCGCCGGCGGCAACTCGCACGGCATCGTGGCCCAATCCATCGGTGGCGGCGGCGGAACGTCCCAAGGGATTTCCGTCGGCTTTGCCGGCCGGATCGGTATCGACGGAACGCCGGTGACCGTCGGGCTCTCGGAGAGCCTTTCGATCGGCTTAAGGGGCGGTGAAGGCGGTGATGGTGACGCAGTCACCGTCACCCAGGACGGGATGATTCAGACCCAGGGCCGGGGGTCCATCGGTATCGTCGCTCAGTCGATCGGTGGTGGTGGTGGCATCGGCGGTTCCGTTGCGGCCGATGAGGTCGCTGCCGGTACGACACTGTCCTCAATCTTCCAGAGCTATCAGTTGAACCTGGGGCTTGGGGGCGTCGGTGGCAGCGGCGGTCATGGCGGCAGCGTCACGGTCGACAGCCGCAATTCCATTGCCACCGAAGGCGATCATGCGATCGGCATCCTGGCCCAGTCGATCGGCGGCGGCGGCGGTCTCGGCGGTAGCTCCACCCTCAATGGCGGTGGGGCATCAGCAGAATTGAATCTCTCCCTCGGTGGCCAGGGCGGGGCCGGGGGGAAGGGTGGTTCTGTCCGAGGCGCTTTCTCCCATGACAGCGCTACACCGGTCTATACGCGGGGCTATCTTGCGCACGGCGTCGTGCTGCAGTCGATTGGCGGTGGCGGCGGTGTGGGAGGTGACGCTTCCGACGCAGCGGCGGGACGACTCACCATTGGTGCCTATGATGGAGGCACAGGCGGTCCCGGCAACGACGGCGGTGCAGTGACCGCGGAAGGCAAGCTGGTTGCGCGCTCATCCGGCGTCGGCGCAATCGGTCTTCTGGCGCAGTCTGTCGGTGGCGGCGGCGGTCTTGGCGGCCAGGGCAATGCCGGAGCAGGCGTGCTCATCGGGCGCAGTCTCGAAATGGCCGTGGGCGGCAGCGGCGGCATGGGCGGCAATGGCGGCGATGTCGATGTCACCACTGGCCTCGACGTCGTAACCGAGGCAGAGCGCGCTTACGGTGTCGTTGCGCAATCGGTCGGCGGCGGCGGTGGCATCGGCGCGGTCGCTTCCACCAATGCGCTGCTGTCGCTCGCGATCGGCGGGCAAGGCGGTGTGGCTGGTGACGGCGGCGCTGTCAGCGTGGCGCCTGCCGTCGGCAGCCGCATTCAGACGTGGGGCACGGCGGCGCATGCGCTTGTTGCGCAGTCGGTCGGGGGAGGCGGCGGCATCGGAGGCGCAGCGTCCGGCGGCTACCTCAATCTCGATCGCACTGACGCTGGGACCTACAACAGCGGGCATGGAGGCGCCGTCACCGTCGACTATGGCGGAGAAATTCGGACGATCGGCGAAGGAGCACACGGGATTTTCGCCCAGTCGATCGGCAACGGCGGCGGCTTCGGTGGCGATGGCGATGGCGACTTCGCCGGCTCCACGGGCGCCGGCGGCAGCGGTACCGGTGGGACCGTCACTGTCGCTCAGCGCGGTCAGGTCGTGGCTGAGGGGTACAACAGTGTCGGCATCTTCGCGCAAAGCCAGGGCGCTGAGGATCAGGGACAGATTGATGTAACGGTAGGGGGCAGCGTGATTGGTGGCGCTGGCGAGCAGGGAGCCGGCGTCCTGGTCGCCGCCGGCAAGAACAACCTGCTGACCGTGGAAGCGGGTGGCTATGTTGGCGCCACCTCCGGCACCGCCGTGCGCTACGAGGGTGATCGCACCAGCGCCTTCGGCAGCCTGCTGAATATCGACAACCTCGGCGTGATCGACGGTGATGTCATCCTCAATGTTCAGGACGATTTCGCCACCGCAAAACTGGCCACGCCAGCGGCAGCCTCCTCTTTCGCGGCCTCGGCGAGCTCGACCTCGGCGGGCACCGTCACGAACCGGGGGACGATCCATAACGCGCGCCTGCTGCAGGCCGACATCGTCAACCATGGCGTCCTGGTACTGGATGAAAGAACTCGCGTGACCGGCTCGTTCGCGCAGAGCGATCGGGGCATTCTTCATATCGATGCTGATTTTGCGGCGGGCTCCGCCGACCGACTGATCATCGATGGCGATGCGGATCTTGCGGGCAAGGTCGAGGTGGCGTCGCGGCGGCTCGTCCCCGGACGGCTCGCCTTTCTGGAGGTCGAGGGGGAAGCTAGTGGAACCCTCGAGGGCAGCCGCCTCAACATGTTCGACTTCAAGGTGGAGCGTGAGGGGCAGGCCTATAGCATTGCGGTAGACGCGAACTTCGATCGTGCGGACTTCCAGCTTTCGCAGGCCGAATCCGCGGCTGCGCGCCACCTGCAGTCGATCTGGCAGGCGGGTGGCGGCAAGTTCGGTGAGCTCTTCGCAACGCTTGCGGCAGAGAAACGCGATCGCTACCGGGACGCTCTCTCCAGCCTCGGTTCCGGTGTCGTGAACGCTCCCGCGGCGGAAACGGTCGCGCTGAGCCAGCAGCGCCTGGATCGCACGATGAGCTGTCCTGAACTCGACGGCGACGGAACGCTGTTCCAGGAAGGAGAATGCGTGTGGGCCCAGGCGGGTGGCCAGCGCTTTGATCAGGACGCCTTCAACGGCGCCGACGGCTTCGACAGCACCATCTATACCTATGCGCTGGGCGCCCAGGCAGAAGTTGCCGAGGGGTGGTTCCTTGGCGTCAATGCGTCCTATGACGACAGCCGCATCAAGAGCGACAATGGGAACCTCAGGTTCGATGGCAGCACCTGGTCCATCGGCGCCAGCGTGAAGCATCAGAGCGGGCCCTGGCTCTTCGGCCTCGGCCTGTCCGGCAGCATCAGTGACTTCGACAGCGAGCGCCGGGTGCTACTCGGCCAGGGTGGCAGTGCCTCCGGATCCCAGGACATCTATGGGTTCGGCGGACGCCTGCGCGCGGCCTACCGTTTGTCGGCCGGCAACTTCACGCTCCGTCCGCTGCTGGATGTGGACGTGATCTACACCCACGCGGATGGCTACCAGGAGAAGGGCGCAGGCTTGCTCAACCGGGAGATCGAGGGCAACGCCGAGTGGACAGCTCTGGCGACCCCCGCCATCGAGGCCGGCACCAGCTTCAGTCTCAGCGATGATTATCGTCTCGACGCCTTCGTTCGCACAGGGGTGACCTTTTCGAGCCGGGATGATTGGAAGAGCGAGGTGGGCCTTGCTGGAGCTCCCGCCGGCGCGAACGATTTCACTACCGAGCTGCCCATGGACAGGGTCTATGGTCGCGCGGGCCTCGGCTTCCAGCTGACGAGCATCGAACACAATGTGCGGGTGCGGGCCGAGTACAACGGTGACTTTTCCAGTCACACCACGCGGCACGGAGGCATGCTGCGCGTGTCGCTTGGCTTCTAGATGCGGTTTCGGCAGGGTCAGGCGCGCTTGCGCCTTCCCTTTGGCATGGCTATAAACCGGCTCTCCCGAACCGGACGGTGCGGCCCGGAGGCATGCCCAGCCGTCCTGAACATTCATGGCGAATAGCCTGAAAGGAATGAAATGCCGAAGATGAAGACCAAGAGCGGGGCGAAAAAGCGCTTCCGCTTGACGGCGAAGGGCAAGGTCCGCGCCAATTCCGCCTACATGCGCCACATGATGCGTCGCAAGCCGCAGAAGATGAAGCGGCAGGCTCGTGGCACCATGATCCTGAGCGAGAGCGATGCTCGGGTCGTGCGCAAGTACTTCCTGCCGAACGGCTGAATTATTTAAAGGCGGAGAAGAGATATGGCACGAATCAAGCGCGGTCCCACCGGCCACGCCGCTCACAAGAAGGTCATCAAGCAGGCCAAGGGTTACCGCGGTCGCGGCAAGAACGTCTATCGCGTCGCGGTACAGCGAGTCGAAAAGGCGCTTCAGTATGCCTATCGCGACCGGAGGGTCCGCAAGCGCGACTTCCGTTCCCTGTGGATCCAGCGCATCAACGCGGCGTCTCGCGAACATGGCCTGACCTATTCCCAGTTCATGAACGGGATCAACAAGGCGGGTATTGAAGTCGACCGGAAGGTGCTGGCCGATCTGGCAGTGCATGAGCCGGAGGCTTTCGCGAGCCTGGTCGAGCAAGCCCAGGCTGCCTTGGAGCAGGCTGCTCAAGCGCGCGCCTGAGCCGCAATAGCCTTACCTGCTCCGGATAGCTGGTAGCCCGCGGCGCAAGCTTCCGGTCCGGCCCTCGCCGGCTCCATGCAGGCGCCGCGGTATGACCCCCGCGGCGCCTCTCGCTTGTTGATATGGACCGGGTTCACGCATCTACTCTGTGCCCCTCGCGGTTCAGCCTCATGCGGTCCCGTTCCAGCCTTTGGCCGGAAGGAAGCTCATGGACGATCTCGACAGTCTGAAAGCGGAGCTGCTTGCTGCCGCCGAACAGGCGCCGGACTTGCCGGCTCTGGAAGAACTGCGCGTGCGCGCTCTCGGCAAGAAGGGCCGCGTGACCGGGCTGATGAAGGAGCTCGGCAAGCTGGATCCGGAAAGCCGCAAGGCCAGAGGGCAGGCGCTGAACGCGGTCAAGGACGCGGTGGCGCGAGCGATCGAAGGCCGCAAGCATCTCCTCGCAGAACAGGCGCTTGACGCGCGCTTGCAGCAGGAGCGGATCGACGTTTCCCTGCCGGCACGGCCCCAAGCGGTCGGTCACCTCCATCCGCTTAGCCGAACCATCGACGAACTGGTCGCCATCTTTGGCGAAATGGGCTTCTCGGTCGCTGAAGGCCCGCACATCGAAGATGACTTCCACAACTTCGAGGCCCTCAACATCCCGGCCTGGCATCCTGCGCGCCAGGACCATGACACCTTCTACCTGAAGCCGCCGGCTGAAGGCGGGGAGCGGCCCGTGCTTCGTACGCACACTTCCCCGGTACAGATCCGGCATATGCAGTCCACCAAGCCGCCGATCCGCATCATCGTGCCGGGCCGGACCTATCGCGCCGACAGTGACGCGACACACAGCCCCATGTTTCATCAGGTCGAAGGGCTGGTGATCGACGAGCAGACCCATATGGGGCATCTCAAGGGAACGCTGATCGAGTTTTGCCGCGCGTTTTTCGGGGTGGACGATCTGCCGGTGCGCTTCCGGCCCAGCTACTTTCCCTTCACCGAACCTTCGGCGGAAGTGGATATTGGCTGCTCTCGTGAAAAGGGGCAGCTGGTCATCGGACCAGGCAAGGACTGGCTGGAGATTCTCGGCTGCGGCATGGTGCATCCTAAAGTGCTCGAGAACTGTGGCATCAACTCCAGCAAGTACCAGGGCTTTGCCTTCGGGATGGGTATCGAACGCATTGCCATGCTGAAATACGGCATGCCGGACCTGCGCCCCTTCTACGAGAGCGATGTTCGCTGGTTGCGCCACTTCGGCTTCCTGCCGTTGGAGGTGCCCTCAATGGTACGGGGGCTGTGACGCCATGAAGTTCACCTTGAACTGGCTCAAGGACCACCTTGAGACCGAGGCCTCGCTGGAGGAAATCGTCGAGCGTCTGTCGATGCTCGGCCTGGAAGTCGAGGCGGTGGAGGATCGCGCGGCAGCGCTGGAGCCTTTCACCGTCGCCCGTGTCATCAGTGCGGAACAGCACCCGGACGCCGATCGCCTGCGCGTCTGTCGGGTCGAAACGGCGGACGGCGAGGTCCAGGTTGTCTGCGGCGCCCCCAATGCCCGCACCGGCATGTGGGCGGTCTTTGCACCGGTTGGAAGTTATATTCCGGGAACGGACTTGCACCTCAAGGCGGGGGTCATCCGCGGGGTCGAGTCCAACGGCATGCTGGTTTCGGAACGCGAAGTCGGCCTTTCCGATGAGCATGAGGGGATCATCGATCTCGGCAGTGGCGAGGGCTTGACGGTCGGTCAGTCCTTCGCCGCGCTGCAGGGATTGGACGATCCCGTCATCGAAATCGCGATCACGCCCAATCGGGGTGACTGCCTGGGTGTGCGCGGTGTCGCGCGTGATCTGGCGGCGGCAGGCCTCGGGAAGCTAAAGCCCTATGATCTCTTGGAACCCGCGAGCGGCGGCTTTGGCAGCCCGCTCGAGTGGCGACGGGATCTACCGGCCGATCGCCAGGCCGCCTGCCCCTTTGTGGCAGGGCGCTACTTCCGCGGCGTGACCAACCGCCCCAGCCCGAAATGGTTGCAGGACCGCCTCAAGGCCATTGGGCTGCGGCCCATCTCCGCCCTGGTGGACATCACCAACTATGTCACCTTCGACCTGGGCCGCCCCCTGCATGTCTTCGATGCAGACAAGCTTCAGGGGCACCTCACCATGCGCTTCGCTAGAGCTGGGGAGCAGATCCTGGCGCTCGATGGGCGAACCTACGAGCTTGACCCTGAAACCCTGGTGATCGCCGATGAGGCCGGACCGCAGGGCATCGGCGGGGTGATGGGTGGCGAGGAGTCGGGCTGCACGGAGGAGACGAAGAACGTCTTTCTGGAAGTCGCCCTTTTCGACCCCATCATGGTTGCCTTTACGGGCCGACGTCTCGGAATCCAGTCGGATGCCCGCTATCGCTTCGAGCGGGGACTGGATCCGGAAAGTGGTCGTTGGGGGGTGGATGTTGCCACCCGCCTGATCCTCGATCTGTGCGGCGGCGAGGCGAGCGAGACGGTTTCGGCGGGGGAGATTCCGCAGGAAGCTCGTGTCGTGCCGCTGCGGCCGCGACGGGTGAAGGATCTGGGCGGCGTCGAAATTCCGGCCGAGCGCCAGCAGTTACTGCTGGAAACACTGGGTTTTCAGGTTGAAGCGACCTCTGACGGGCAATTTAGGTGCCGAGTGCCGAGTTGGCGGCCGGATATAGAAGGAGAAGCCTGCCTCGTGGAAGAGGTGCTGAGGCTTCATGGCTATGAGGCGATCCCTGCTGTTTCCCTGCCAAGAAACAGCAGTCTGCCGCAACCCGCGCTCTCGCTGAGTCAGAAGCGGGAGGCTGCCGCGCGTACCGCCCTGGCGTGGGGTGGACTGGAGGAAGCGGTCACCTTCTCCTTCATCTCGGAAGAGCAGGCCCGGCCCTTTGGTTGGTCGGACGAAGCCCTGCGCCTGGACAATCCCATCTCGGCCGATCTGGACGTGATGCGCCCCTCGATCCTGCCGACGCTGCTGGAAGCAGCGGCCCGCAACGGCGATCGGGGATTTGCTGACATGGGGCTTTTCGAGGTGGGCCCCCAGTACGCCGGGACCAGTCCCGCCGATCAGTCGACCGTGGCGGCTGCCTTGCGCGCCGGGGAGGCAATCACCCGTCACTGGCTGCAGCCGGCACGTCCAGTGGACGCCTTCGACGCCAAGGCTGATGCTCTGCGGGTGTTGGAAGCCGTGGGGGCGCCCGTGGAGAACCTTCAGGTCACGATGGACGCTCCGGCCTGGTACCACCCGGGCCGCTCCGGCGCCCTGCGCCTGGGGCCGAAGGTTCTCGCCTTTTTCGGCGAACTCCACCCCCGCGTCTTGCGCGCCTTCGATGCCCGTGGACCCGTGGTCGCATCGGAGGTGTTCCTGGAGGAGATCCCGGTCCCCAAGCAAAAGGGGAACAAGGCCAAGCCACCGGCAGATCTCCCCGCCTTTCAACCGGTGGAACGCGACTTCGCCTTCGTCATGGATGAAGAAGTGCCGGCCGAAAAGGCGGTGCGCGCGGCCAAGGGGGCAGACAGGCAGCTGGTGCAGGCGGTAGAAGTCTTCGACGTCTATCGGGGAGCCGGTTTGCCGGAGGGGCAGAAGTCGGTCGCCCTGGCCGTGATTTTGCAGCCAAGAGACAAGACGTTGACCGAAGCCGATCTGGAAGCGGTGTCCGCGAAGATCGTGCAACAGGTTTCCAAGGCAACCGGCGGCACCTTGCGCGGTTAGTCTAGGTGCTGATCACTATTGACCAGAACCAGAAGGTCTTAAGTCAGACTGACTGAACAGCTGTTGGCCTTTTCATAGCGTCGTTTTCGCCTCCACAGGTAAACCCAACGGAGGCGCTCTTCTTCAGGGCAGGCAATAGACAGGGGCTGGGCTTGGCGAAGACCAAACTCGACAAGGACCTCAAGCGACTTTCCCGGATGGAGTACGGGACCCAGGATCTGGGCAGAAGCCTGGTCCCCGTGGGTATCGGCCTGCTCTTTCTGGTGGCGGTGGGGGTTTTCGCGGCCTCGCAGGTCGGGGTAAGCGGCGTTTGGGCGGTGGCCGTTGGAGCGACCGTCATCGGCGGCTACATGGCGCTCAACATCGGGGCCAACGATGTCGCCAACAATATGTCGCCGGCCGTGGGCTCTCGTACCCTTACCATTGGCGTTGCTATCCTCATTGCGGCCTTTGCGGAAGCTGCCGGCGCGATCATCGCCGGCGGCGACGTGGTGGAGACGGTGTCCAAGGGGATCATCGACCCGCTGCGTATGCCGGATCGCGAGGGTTTCATCATCACCATGATCGCGGCGCTGTTTGCCGCGGCTCTCTGGATCAATATCGCCACCTGGCTCAATGCTCCCGTATCGACGACGCACGCCGTGGTCGGCGGTGTCCTGGGGGCAGGGGTGGCAACGGCCGGCTTCGGGGTAGCCAACTGGTCGACCGTTCTCGGGATCGTCGCGAGCTGGATAATTTCGCCGGTCATGGGCGGCGCCATCGCCGCAGCCTTTCTCGCCTACCTCAAGTACTCGGTCTATGACGCGCCCGATCGCCTCGCGGCTGCCGCCAAGCGGGTTCCGCTTCTGGTTGCCATTATGGTTGGGGCCTTTGCCGCCTACTTGATGATGAAGGGCCTGAGCCAGATTCTGCCGGTCTCCCTCTGGACCGCGCTATTGGTCGGCGTGGCCCTGGGTGTTCCGACCTTCTTTCTTGTCCGTCCTCACGTACAGGCGAAACTGGCTGCCGCCGGAACGGGGAGCTATAGCCTGGGCGACCTCTTCACCATTCCCGTGATCGGTGGCGCGGCGCTCCTCTCCTTCGCCCATGGCGCCAACGATGTAGCCAACGCCATCGGTCCTTTGGCAGCGATCCACGCCGCGCTGTCCGGGGGTGTAGAGGGGGGAGAGGTCGTGCTTCCCTTCTGGATCCTGCTAATCGGCGCTCTGGGCATCGCCCTTGGGCTCGCGCTCTTCGGTCCCAAGCTGATCCGCACGGTTGGATCGAAAATTACCAAGTTGAACCGTGTCAGAGCCTTCTGCGTGACCCTTTCGGCCGCGATTACGGTGATCGTCGCTTCGGCACTGGGCCTGCCGGTGAGCTCGACGCACATCGCGATCGGTGCCCTTTTCGGGGTCGGGTTTCTCCGCGAATACTTCGCCAACCGGGAGAGTGAGCCCAACAACCACGGGCGGCTGTTCCGCATGCAGCAGACGTCGGAAGCCCCGCTTCTCGATCGCGGCGCCGTCGAGATCGAGAAGCTGCGAGCCAAGGCGGAAAAGCAGCGAAAGCGGTATCTCGTCCGTCGCTCCCATGTCTTCACGATTGTAGCGGCCTGGGTGATTACTGTCCCCTCCGCGGCCCTTCTGGCGGCCGGTCTTGCCCGTCTTCTGACACTGGCCGGTCTGGGCGAGCTCATCTGAGAAAGTGCAATCTTTCAGGGTCGATGGATCCTCACTGGCATTCTGAGCGTTGAGGTGGGCGAGCGTCTGCTTTCCAGCCAGCCCGATCCTTGTTGAAAAAGGTCTCTTCTTGCTCCCTTGTCCTCGGGCGCGGCTTGCCCGAGGCTGGACAGCAGGAACAGTCGGGCTGCTTTACACGTAGTACGCAGCGCGAAATGGTTGGAGGCAAGCTTGCCCACACGCGGCTTTCTGAAATCCATGATACCGCCGGCGCGGCCAGCGCCGCTGCCTGATGGATCGGGGCAAAAGGGTAATCCGCAAACGATTCTTGTCTTTGCGGTGGCGATCATCGCGGCCTTGCACTTCGGCCAGGACATTTTCATTCCCGTTGCCGCTGCCGTTCTACTCTCATTTATCCTTGCGCCGCTGGTTCGCCTGCTGCGGCGGATCTATATCCCACGTGTGCCGGCGGTTCTGCTCGTCGTCACCATAGCCTTCCTGGTTCTTTCCGGGGTGTTTGGCGTGGTGGTCAGCCAGATCCGAGACCTCGCCAATAACCTGCCGCGCTACGAGTACAATCTACGCAGCAAGATCCGCGATATCGACATTTCCGTACCGGGTGACAGCGCATTCATGCGCGGCATCGAGACCCTCCGCCAGGTGGGGGAGGAAATCGAGCGGAAAGCAGCCCAGGATGAAGAGGGAGAGGCATCTTCCGACTCGGCAGAACCTGCATCCACAGCTCGTTCCAACCAGGGGCAGGAGCAGCGTCAGGAGCCGCAGACGGTACGTGTCCTGCCACAGCCTCAAACCGCGTGGGAGCGGGTGCAGGGGATTGTGGAGCCGCTGTTCAAGCCACTGGCAACCGCCGGCCTGATCCTGGTCTTCGTGGTCTTCATGCTGCTGAAACGCGAGGACCTCCGGGATCGGATCATTCGGCTCGCCGGCTCCGACGATGTGTTACGCACCACAGCCGCCCTGGATGATGCCGCCTTCCGCCTCAGCCGCTACCTGCTGATGCACCTCATCCTCAATATCGCCTACGGCGTTCCCGTCGCCCTGGGACTCTGGCTGATCGGGGTGCCCAATCCGCTGCTGTGGGGCGTATTGGCGACCGTCCTGCGCTTCATTCCCTACGCGGGCCCCTTCATCGCGGCCATCATGCCCGTTGCGCTGGCCTTTGCGGTCGATCCGGGTTGGTCGATGCTCTTGATGACCATCGGCCTTCTGATCGTGTTGGAGTTCTTTTCGGAATACGTGCTGGAGCCTTGGCTTTACGGATCCAGCACGGGGCTATCCTCCATCGCCATCATAGCCGGGGCAGTTTTCTGGGTGACCCTGTGGGGGCCGCTGGGGCTGCTGCTGGCGACACCTCTCACGGTCTGTCTCGTGGTGCTGGGGCGTCATGTTCCCCAGCTCGCTTTCATCGACGTGCTATTGGGCAGCGCACCGGCCCTTCCTTCAGAGGTGAAGCTTTATCAGCGGCTGCTGGCCGGCGATGTGCAGGAGCTTGAAGACCTGATCCGGGAGATGAATGAGGACCTGGACGAGCCCCTGGATCTGGAAGAGCTCTCTGACGAACTGCTGCTCCCGGTCCTTGCCCTGGCCGAACAGGATCGCCGGCGCGGCGCACTCTCTCAATCACAGCAGGAGATGATCGGCAGCGAGCTGATCGAAATCCTTGACGAGCTGGTGGAGGATATGGATGGCTCGGTGGTGCCGGAAATGCCAACAGCCGATACGTCTGTGGAAAATGGCCTCTGCCTCCTGGTTGCCGCGCGCAACCGTTTGGATGAGGCAGCGGCCGGAATCCTTTGCCGGCTGCTGCAGCGGAGAGGCATCCCGGTTGCGGTTGTCTCTCCCCTTGCAGTTGCCCGTCGCGCTCTCGCCAATCTGGAGCGCGGCCGGGTGGATCGCTTCCTGATCTGCTACGTCGCGCCGACGTCGCTGCATCATCCCCGTCGCATGCTCAGGCGGCTGCGTGCGGTCTTCCCGACGCCCATTCCAGCCGGATTGCTCCTGTTGCAGCCGGAAGGGAAAGCGGCAGGGGGCCTGGATTTTCCGGAGGATGTCGCCCGCTTCTATGGGGTGCGCGCGCTGCTCAATAGCCACTTTGGGTCGCTGGAGGAGGTTCCCGATACCAGCGAGGCGGTTGGAGACGAGGAACTTCGCAGACTGGCGTGACGCAGGTGCCTTGCGGGGGAAGGTCTGGCAGCCGAGGATCCCCCTTGGCATCATCCTGCCACCTGTGCCTCATCCAGTGAGCAAGTCCGCACTCTTGTCCTACCTGACCGATCCCGAGTTCCTTCTCATCGCCTCGCTGATCCTGCTGCTCGGTGGCGGCATCAAGGGCGTGATCGGGCTTGGCCTCCCGCTCGTTTCCGTGCCGCTGCTGACTTACTTGCTTCCGGTGCCGGTTGCGATCTCGGTGCTGGCAGCGCCCGTCATGGTGGCGAACTGCTACCAGGCGATGCGCGGCGGTCTGCTTGTGCAGGTGCTCAGCCGGATCTGGCCCCTGCTGCTGGCAATGGTTTTGGGAGTGGCGCTGGGGGCACAGCTTCTCATCTCGCTCAATGAGAAGGCTCTCTACCTGATCCTGGGCACGATGGTTGTGGTCCTGGGCCTGGTCTATCTTTTCGGCGCGAACCTCAGGGTCAGTCCTCGCTACGAACGACGGATCGGGGTCACGATCGGCTTTGGCGCCGGGTTGCTGGGAGGCGTGTCCAGCTTCCTCGGCCCTCCGATCGTCCTCTACCTGGTCGCGCTACAGCTGGCCAAGGAGCACTTCATCGTCGCGCTGGCTGCGGTTTTCTTCATGGCCAGCCTGCCGCTTTACGGAACCCTGGCAGCGGACGGCGTGATGGGGACGGCCGAGCTAGTGCTGTCGCTCTACGCCATCCTGCCGGTGATGCTCGGGGTCTTTGCCGGCCAGCAGCTTCGCCGCATCTTGCCGCAGGAGCGCTTTCGCCAGGCGGTCCTGGTCATGCTCGTGCTTATCGGCTTCCTGCTGATCCGCCGCGGCCTGATGATGTAGGGTCGAGCCGCTAGACCGGATCGCGTCTGATCTGAACCACTATGGGGTTCAGTCAAACGCGTGAATCCGGTCTACATTAAATAGATAGAGCAGATTCACGCACCAAATCGGATTACTTCGTGAATCTGATTTGGTGCGATCTGCTTTAGCGGCCTACCAGCAACTGATGCCGCAGCCGATAGCGATACAGCAGGGGCATCAGGAGGATGCCGGCGAGGAAGCCGCCGGCGTGAGCTTCCCAGGCGATTTGGGCGTCGAGATCACCCGGGGCGCCAACGTAGGCGTAGGCCAGATTGAGCAGCATCATGATCAGGGTGAAGCCGAGCAGGCTCTTCAGCCGCGCGCTTCGCGTCTGCCCAGGCCGGGCAATGCCCAGATGGCCGAAGGCGCCGATCAGGCCGAACACCCCGCCGGAGG
>JAJUFM010000041.1 GCA_029265995.1 Rhodospirillaceae bacterium
AGCGTGAAGGCGTCGGTGTGGCAGATCCCTGTCGCCTTCATCTCAACCAGAACCTCGCCTTCCCGGGGGCCCTCCAGTTGAACCGTCTCGATGGAAAGCGGCTTGCCCGCCTCAAACGCCACCGCTGCACGAACGTCCATATTCTATCTCCTCTACTCGGCCGCCTTCATCTGCGGAATGCGCGGGGCATCCTCAGACATGTCTGGCGGCGGATGCAAGCTGCATCCCTGTGACCATCGGAATGTCGCAACAGCAGAAGATGTTCAGGTGCCCATCCTGAACATAGGGCTGTGCGATCTTTTTATATTGGGAAGAAAATGCTGGAGAGCAAATCGCGCCGCACAAAAGGCACGGCTGAATGTACAGGGGAATCGCTGAATCTCGCTTCGTAGGAGAAGGAGATGCGTCTGGTTGAATGGGAAAGCAGCCTTGCCCGTAGCTGTGGGGCACCTCAAGCGCGCTGAGCGCCGTAGTAGAGGTTAACGATGTGCTCGGCCTGGGCGAAAAAGAGCCAGCGCTGCACCAGCGAGGCTGCAAAGAGCAGGAGTGCAGCCAGCAGCGCAGCAAGGCCGGCCACCAGTCCGGGCAGGAGTGCACTGGCGATTACCAACAGGAGCGAGATTGTCATTCCCAACAGCGTCAGGCGCCTGAGACGACCTGTGTGTCGGCGGGCAACCTGGTAACCCATTTCGCGCTGGACGTAGTTGTCGGCTGTGTGGGCGGCTTCCCACTGGCGGACCGGCCCGAGGTTGGATAGCCCGGTGGCCGCGGCCGGATCCAGATCGCGTGGCTGTCTGTCGATGGACCGCCAGTAGAGCAGGACGAGCAACAGGGTCAGCACCAGGCCGGCTGACGCCAGGATCCAATGCACCAGGCCGGCGACACCACCGAAGCTGGCAAAAATCAGGAGCAATGTCCCCCCGCCCGCCAGCGCAAAGCTGAGGTAGGCAGGGACCACCAGAGGGTGGTGCCACTGCCGGATGGTCTTCAAGGAAGCATAGATCATGCCGGTGGCCATGACGGTCAGTATCGACAAAACCGCTGCGGTCACGCCAACCAGCGCCAGGAGCCAATCCCCTTCACGCCCGCTGAGCCAGAGGAGCCCGAGCGCCAGCGCCGGCACATAGGTTGCCACGGCAAGCACGCCTTCTCGGGACAGCCAGGAAGATCGCCATTGGGAAAAGGCCCGCCAGGCCCTCTCCGGGCGGCCAAGATGAAAGGTCGATGCCAGCAGCCCAAAGGTGATAAGCCCGAGCGCAAGCAGCAGGGCGATCAAGCCCCCTATCCGCGGCAAGGCTGCCTCTGTCGCGGCGGTCAATCCCAGGAGCGCCAGAAGGCCGTAGCCCGCGCCTGAGGTCGTGGTGAAAAGAATGACGGAATAGGCGGGATGCATCTTTGATCCGGTCTAGCGCGAGAGTGCCTTGTCGGCCCAGCGGAAAAAGCGTTCGGTCAGGCTGTTGCCTTCCTCCCCGACGCTGTCCATTGCGGCGAGGTGTTCTCCGACAGGGCGGCGACGCGGGGGCAGATACTTGTTGACCGGCTTGTAGCCCAGTTCCGGAAGCAGGTCGTAGCCCTGCCGCTCTTCGACCAGCTTCGAGACGTCACTGTTCGGATCGCCAAGATCGCCATAGTGGCGGGCGCTGGTAGGGCAAGCCTTCACGCAGGCCGGCACCCGATCCTCGGGCGCCAGGTTATCGTTGTAGATCCTGTCGACACAGAGCGTGCACTTCCGCATCACTCCCTGGTCCGGATCATACTCCCGCGCCCCATAGGGACAGGCCCAGGAGCAGAGCTTGCAGCCGATGCAGGTGTCCGGATCCACCAGCACGATGCCGTCCTCGGCGCGCTTGAAGGAAGCACCCGTCGGGCAGACGGTGACGCAGGCAGCGTCTTCGCAGTGGAGGCAGGAGCGCGGGAAGTGAACCGTACGTGCATTCGCGCCTTCACCGGCTTCATAGCCATGCACGCGGTTGAGCCAGACCCCAAGAGGCTGTGCGCCATAGGGATCTATGTCGGACAGGGGAGCAGACCAGCCCTGGTCGTTCCATTCTTTGCAGGCGACGGCGCAAGCCTGGCAGCCCACGCAGGTGTCGAGGTCGATCACCAGGCCAAGCTTTTTCTGGCCGGGCCGGCTCGTGTCAGGCAGGGAAGTCATACTGTCTCCTTGCGGCCCTGGCGCACAGCCGCGCGTCCGGGAACCCCCGGCGGTAGCGGCAACACGGAAAACTGTGGCTTGCTCTGGCCCACGGCCTCCTCCGCCGATAGCTTTCGGATGCGAACGCGCAGGTCGTACCAGGCAGCCTGTCCGGTGATGGGGTCGCAGGCGGCATAGCGATAGCCGCCGGCCCGTTCGGGCAGCAGTTCGCCGATCAGATGGTTGAGCAGGAAACCCTTGCGCGCTTCCGGCGCATCGGGAGCCAGGTTCCAGGCGCCCGCGCGCTTGCCAATGGCGTTCCAGGTCCAGACTGTATCGGGATTGACGCCGTCCATGAGAGCCAGACGAACCACGATCCGCCCGTGCGCGCTTTCGACCGCGACCCAGTCGCCATCGCTCAGGCCCATCGTGGCCGCCTTCTCCCGCGCCATGTAAAGGCTGTTCCAGCCAAGGATCTGGCGCAGCCAGGCGTTCTGCGAGCCCCAGGAGTGATACATCGCCATGGGCCGCTGGGTGACCGCATGCAGAGGGAAGCCCTCGTCTCCGGTCTCCTCCTCCAAGGGCTGATACCAGAAGGGAAGGGGATCGAAGAAGCGGAGCAGCCTGGCCCGGTGATGGTTGGGCGGCTGAATGTCGCCGTGACCCAAGGCAGCCAGGCGGAAGCGCTGGAGCGGCTCGGTGTAGAGCTGCAGGGTGATCCCCTCGCTCTTCGGCAGAAACCCGCGCTCCACCGCCCAGTCAAGGTACGAGGGATTGGCAAAGCGGTAGTAGCGCTGCTCCGGCGCCAGCTCACTGCGCCAGAAGCAACCTTGCTCGATATAGCGCTCCAGCTGCTGCGGATTGGGTGCCCCCTTGCCCTCTGCGGTGCCATTCTCGCCTCGGAAACCTGCCAAGGGGCCGACGCCGGGAGCCCGCTCGTGGTTGACGATGTAGTCCGCATAGCCGCCGGGATAGAGCGGTGTTCCGTCCTCCTCCGCCATGCCGGGCAGACCGAGCCGCGCGCCCAGATCGAGCAGCACGTCCTGGAATGGCCGCACGTCGCGATCCGGCGGGACGACCGGTTGACGAATGGCGTCCGCCGCGCCCTGAGCATCGGAAATGGGCCGGTCGAGCAGGGAAATGCAGTCCCAGCGCTCCAGGTAGGTGGTATCCGGCAGCACCAGGTCTGCGTAGGCCACCATCTCGGCCGCATAGGCATCGGAATAGATGACCTTGGGGATAAGGTAGTCGCCGGTTTCCGGGTCCTTGGCCGTGAGGTGGGCAACGGTATCGGGCACGTTAACCGCCGAGTTCCAGCTCATGTTGGCCATATAGAGGAAGAGCACCTCAATGCCGTAGGGGTCGCGCTGGGCCGCGTTGGCAATCACCCGGTGCATCAGGCCGTGCGCAGACAGGGGGGCTTCCCAGGAGAAGGCCTTGTCGATGCGCTGCGGCTCGCCAGCCGCGTCGACCAAGAGATCTTCCGGCCCGGTCACAAATCCAAGCGGCGGTCCCGGCAGAGGCTGTCCTGCCTTCACCTGACCGGGCTTGCCCGCGGGGCGGATGCCCGGCGGTGGCGGCTTGGGGTAGGGCGGCTTGTAGAGAAAGCCGCCCGGCACATCGATGCTGCCCAAAAGCAGCTGCAGGATGTGCAGCAGGCGACAGGTCTGAAATCCGTTTGAGTGGGCTGAAATGCCCCGCATGGCGTGGACCGATACCGGTCGCCCGCGGGTCGTGGCATGCTCGACGCCCTTGTCGTCGGTCCAGGGGATGTCGAGCTCGATGGCTTCCTCGAAGGCGGCGTGAGCCACTTCGGCGGCGATGCGGCGGATCGTTTCGACGGGGATACCACAGCGAGCGGCTACGACCGCCGGACTATACTCCTCCGCCAGAAATCGCTCGGCCAAAAGGCGGAAGACCGGCACGGCTCGGCGACCGTCCTTGAGCCGAGCCTCGCCAGTCAGATCTGCCAGGCCGCTAGACGTGCCCGCGGCGACGAGCCGGCCGCCGCGCTCGCGCATCAGGGGGCGCCCCTCTTCATCGCGCGCGATAAGCCCGTGCTCTGGCCCGTCTGGATCCTGGATGACCAGCCAGGAGGCGTCGCTGTAGCGCGCCAGATACTCCAGGTCGACCTTGCCGGCGCGCAGCAGCTCATGGATTAGCGCGCCGACCAGCAGGCCGTCGGTCCCAGGACGGATGCCCAGCCACTCGTCGGCAATCGCCGAGTAGCCGCTGCGAATGGGATTTACGGATACGACCTTGGCGCCCCGCTCCTTCAACTTGCCGAGCCCGATCTTGATCGGATTGGAGCTGTGATCTTCGGCCACGCCGAATAGCAGGAAGTAACGAGTGTGCTCCCAGTCCGGCTCGCCGAACTCCCAGAATGAACCGCCGATGGAATAGAGGCCGGCCGCGGCCATGTTGACCGAGCAGAAGCCGCCGTGGGCCGCGAAATTTGGGGTCCCGAACTGCTGCGCCCACCAGCCCGTCAACGCCTGTGACTGATCGCGACCGGTAAAGAAGGCAAGCTTGCGCGGATCCTCGGCGCGTACCTCAGCCAACCATTCCGTGGCCGTCTGCAGCGCCTCCTCCCAGGAAATGGTTTCGAACTCTCCAGATCCGCGCGGGCCAACCCGCCGCAACGGCTGCGCCAGGCGTGCGGGGGAATAGTGTTGCTGAACGCCCGCCGAGCCCTTCCCGCAGATCACGCCCTGATTTACGGGATGGTCGCGGTTGCCCTCGATGTGGCGGACCTTGCCATCCTTCAGGTGCACCCGGATGCCGCAACGACAGGCACACATGTAGCAGGTCGTGGTCTTGACCTCGTCCCAGGTCTTCAACGATTCCGCGACCTTTGGTTCTGCCATTGGCTTTTCGATCCTCTCCCGCATTCAGCCCGACTGGCTGAAGGCTTTATTAGACTTGCACCATAGCTCGCAGGAAGCCTGAGATCGGGCAAGATTTTAAGCCACGCCACTAGTGCTGCTGCGGCATTTTACCCCTTCGCTACACTGCTGCCTGGCGCTGTTACAACTGCTGCGCCACAGACTCTCCCTCGTCTTCTCCCTCGTCCGCTCTCGCCCAGCGGGCCGTTACGTGGGGGCTGAAAACCATCAGGCTCAGGATCTCGAAGAGCACCTGAGCACCGACGTGCGCGGTATTCGTGGTGGCATCATATTCCGGCGCCACCTCGACAACGTCTCCGCCAACCAGGTTGATGCCCTTCAGTCCCCGAAGAAACTCGAGGATTTCCCGGCTCGAGGGACCCCCTACCTCTGGCGTCCCGGTGCCCGGCGCAAAGGCTGGATCAATGCTGTCGATGTCGAAGGAAAGATAAGTCGGTCCCTCCCCGACCACCTGTCGGGCCTTCTCGATAATGGCCGCAATGCCCATGGCGGGCATTTCCTCGGCGTGGATCACCGTCATGCCCGACTCATAGGAGAATTCCCACAGATACTCGGCGGAGCCGCGAATGCCGATCTGGATGGTGCGAGTCGGATCGAGCACGCCATCCAAGACCGCATTGCGGAAGGGCCCGCCGTGATGGAACTTCGTCCCATCAAAGCCGCCACCCGTATCGCAATGGGCGTCGAGGTGGATCAGTCCGACCGGCTGCTCCTTGCCGATCGCTTTCAGGATCGGATGGGTGACCGAATGATCGCCACCGACCGAGAGCGGCGTGACCCCCGCGCCGATGATCTTGCTTATATGGTTCTCGATGTCTTCGTGGCTCTGTTCCAGCCTGTAGCGACTGCGGAAGGGGACGTCACCGATATCGGCAACCCTGAGCTCCTGAACCGGTGCACACTTGAGAACGTGATTGTAGGGGCCAATGCGTTCGATGGTCCGCAGCGCGCGCGGCCCAAAGCGGGCACCCGGACGATTGGTGACGCCGAGATCCATGGGAATTCCGAGCAGCGCAACCTGCAGGTCACCGAAGTCCGGATTGCTCGGGTCGATCTCGCGCAAGGGCGCGTCGAGCAGGCTGGGCACGCCAGCATAGGGGGCGGCACGCGTGCCCGACGCTGAAAAGATGCGGTCCGCAACGCGGTGAAAGTCAGGATCGAAGATGTCACTTGCCCGTCCTGAGGCATACCTCGCCCGCAGTTTGGCAAGCTTCTCGTCGTTCCAGTTCATTCCTTCCTCCTCCCTGGAAGCACAACCACCTGGCCTCTTCTTCGGAGGCCTGTGAAGCATGTCACAAGGTGGATTCTGCTTCGGACGCAGTGGAACGGCAAGCAGCAGCCAACTTCACGCCAGGCTGTTCATACCTGGAGGAAAAGCGCCTTCAATCTTCCTCGGCGTCCGAAGCCACACCGGCCACCTTCTCTACGAGGTCCCGCAGGGGCAGCCCTTCCTTCGCGCCGAGCGCTCTCGCCGCCGGATTTGCGCGGGAGATCTGGCCGCTCCGCCAGGCAGACAGGGCGTCCCCGATACGGGCAGATGACGCGGCGACGGTGACGCCTGCAATGCCGCGCCCCTGAAGGGCGGGCAGGCGGGAGGCTCCGACCTCTTCGGGACCGAGGCCCGCGTCGTTGAAGACGGCAAGAAGGGCATCCACCTTGAGCGCGTTCATCGGATCATCGCCGAAAAGCGCGCCGTGCGAGCCTGTGATCACGAAGTGTCCCGCATCTTCCGGCTTCACCAGCGCCGCAGAATCGATCAGCATCAGGCGGCAGTGAGTACCTTCCAGCACCCGCCGCGCCTCGCTCATGGGCGCAACCGTGGCGGCCACGGCCTTGGCCTTCTCCAGCAGAGCCGCGGCCGTGGCGCAGTCCTGTCCAGGTTCGACACCGCAGGCGGTGGCGAGGCGGTTGGCCCGGGAAATGCGCCCTTGCTTCATCATCTCGGCCGCGTTGCCGATGCGCGCCGTGGCGTGATCGACCGCCGCCGCGGCGATGCCCAGGTTTTCCAGCCAGGAGAGGCCGGCTACTCCGGCCTCTTCCAGACCGATCCCCGCGTCATTGAAGATAACCGCACGGATCTCTGCGCGTGCCGCCAGGTAAGCGGCGTAGATCCCGCCGTGGGAGCCGGTGACGAGCACGGCTCCCCTGGCGTCGGGAAGGCGGGTGATGGTGTCGGCCAGCAGAGGCTGGGTCATTGCTGCTATGCCACCCGGTCGCCCTTGCGGATCTTGGCGGCGCGGTTGTCCACGCCTGGCAACATCTTGGCGGGATCGCGGGTGACCACCACGTCCAGGATCGTCGGCCGCCCCTTTTCCGCGAGGGCAGCTTTCAGCGCACCGCGCAGCTCTCCCGGAGCTTCGACGCGGATACCCTTGCAACCCAGTGCTTCTGCAACCTTGGCGTAGTTGGTCTCCGCCAGATCGCTCGACTGATAGGCACCTTCGCCGTACATCAGGTGCTGCAGCGCCTTCACGTAGCCGGACGCAGCGTTGTTGACGACGATGATGGTGACCGCCAGCCCCAGCCGCCGCGCGGTTTCCAGTTCACCCAGCACCATGTTGAAGCCACCGTCACCGGTCAGCGCCACCACAGGGCGATCCGGCGCCGCCAGCTTGCAGCCCATGGCGCCCGGTAGGCCATAGCCGATGGAGGCGAAGCCGCGATCCGGGACGAAGCCGCGCCCGGCTTGCTTGCTGTCGTAGAGCAATCCGCCCCAGTGTGCCGCGAAGCCGCCATCGGCCACCAGCAGCGCATCGGCGGGCAGCACCTGGTTGAGCTCTCCCATGAGGCGGCCCATGGAAACCGGCACCTCCTCGCTTTCCAGGCGCTCGCGCACCTTTTCCCGCCAGGCGGCCATCTGTGCCGAAACCTGCTCCAGCCATCCTGAGCGCTCGGAGCGGCCGCGCGCGCCAAGGAGTTCGCCGAGCGCTTCCAGGCCCGCCTTGGCGTCACCCCAGAGAGGGACCGTCGGTTGGTAAGTGCGCCCGATCTCCTCCGCCCAGACTTCCAAGTGAATCAAGATTTTGCCGGGGGAGGGGACGCTGTAGCGTTTGGTCGCGATCTCGCCGAGCTTGCAGCCTACGACCAGGAGGCAGTCGCTTTCCTCGATCAGGGCGTTGGCAATGCGGTCATAGCGCCCAAAAAGGCCAGCGTTGAGCGGGCTCGTGCAGGCGATGGCGCCCTTGCCGCTCATGGTGTGCGCAACAGGGATGCCCGCGGCCTCCGCGAAGGCTTGCAGCGTTTCGGCGGCCTGGGAGATGAGGACACCGCCGCCGGCGAGGATCAGGGGCTTACGCGCCCCAGCCAGCAGCTCCGCCGCGCGCTCCAGATCGGCTGCGTCGGGGCGGCTGCGCAGTGCGGGCGCCGCTTGCCAGCGCGGGTCAGCCACCAGCTCTTCCACCTCAAAGGGGAAGGTGCCGTGACAGATGTCCTCCGGAACATCGACCACAACGGGGCCCGGGCGGCCGCTGGTGGCAACCTGGAAGGCGCGGCGTACCAATTCCGGCAATCTTTCGATCTGCTCGACCCGAATCAGCTCCTTGCAGGCAGGACGCAGGATCTCGGTCTGGCGGGACTCCTGGGTCATGTTCTTCCATGAGTGGGCGCGATGACTATCGCCGATGATCACCACCAACGGGCTGCCGGCGTTCAGCGCTTCGACGAGACCGGTGACCAGGTTAGTCGCACCCGGGCCCAGCGTGGCGTCGCACACGCCGACCCGGCCGCTGACCTTGGCATAGGCATCCGCGGCAAAGACCCCGCAGCGCTCATCATTGATGAGCGAGTGGGCGAGCCCCAGGCGGCGTGCGGCGTCGTAGAAGGGCAGGAGCTGGAAGCCGCCCATACCGAACATCGGCCCCACCCCGTGGGCCTGCAGCATGCGGGCGAGTGCCTCGCCCCCTGTCATTTCATTTTCGCCAGCGGCGACGGCGTCAGTCATCGAAGGAACACTCCAACACGTGAGAGATCATGTAATGCGGTAGCCCAGCACCCGCGGCAGCCAGAGCGCGATTTCCGGGAAGAGGATCACCAGGCCGAGGGCAATGACCATCGACAGCAGGATCCAGCCGACCCAGCGGAAGGTGCTTTCGATCGGAACCCCGGCGACCCGCGCTGTCACGATGAGGTTGACCGCAACCGGGGGCGTGAACTGGCCGATCGCGATGTTCATCGCCATCATGATGCCGAACCACACGAGCGACCAATCGAAGGCGGTGGCGATGGGGATCAGCAGCGGCAGCGTGATCAGGTAGATCGAGACGCCATCCAGCACCATGCCCGCCAGCAGCAGCAGCACCATCAGCACGATCAGGATCACCCACTGATCGGAGCTGACGGAGAGCAAGGCTTCCGCCGCCATGCGGAAGGCGCCCATCGTCGATCCGGCCCAGGCGAAGATGCCGGCCAGCGAGATGATCAGCATGAGAACGGCTGAGATCCGGGCGCCGTCGACGAGCACCTGGTAGATCTCGCGCCACCCCATGGTGCGATAGACCAGGGTGCCGATGAAGAGGCCGTAGAAGACAGCCACGACGGCGGTCTCGGTCGCGGTAAAGAGGCCGCTGCGCAGGCCGCCCAGGATGATCACCGGCGCCAACAAACCAGGCGCTGCCTCGCGAAGACTTTGCCAAAAGGCCGGACGCTCGGTGTCCTCCGCGGCGCCGAAGTTGTGCCGCCGGCTGAGCAGAACGGTCGGAATGGCTACCGCCAGGCCGACCAGCAGTCCGGGGATGAGGCCGGCAGCGAAGAGCGCCCGCAGGTCGGTGCCGGGAACCAGCACCGCGTAGACGATCAGCGCGATCGAGGGTGGGATGACGATGGCCGTAGAGGCCGCCGCAGCAATGACGCTGGCGGAGAAGGGCTTGGGATAGCCGGCGCGCAGCATGGAGGGTACCATGACGGTCGCCACCGCCGCCGCATCTGCGGGGCCCGAACCGGACATGCCGGCCATGATCATGCAGACGAGGATGGCCACCATGGCCAGACCGCCGCGCCGAGCTCCCACGCAGGCCTGCGCGAAGGTAACAAGGCGCGCGGCGACACCGGACTTCTCAAAGATCATGCCCGTCAGAATGAAGAGCGGGATGGCGATCAGAGGATACTTGGCGATGGCGTTGTAGGTATTGGTGCCAACGGTCGCCAAGGCATGAAGGTCGAGGCCCAGGAGAATGCCGGCCACGCCCCCAGCGGCGAGGGCAACGGCAATCGGCGCGCCGATCAGCAACAAGAAGATGAAGACGCCGAGGAGCGCGATGTTGGCTTCAAGCATCGCGGGGGCCTCCGTCCGGATTATAGGCCTTGGGACCCCGCCTCAGGTGCGCCCAGGCGCGGCCGATGATGCGCAGGATGATGGCGACGGACAGGACAGGCAGCCACACCGAATAGAGCCACGCGGGATAGCCCAACCCCGGGGAGGTTTCGCCCCAGTACCACTGATCCCAGGTGAATTCGGCCGCGTAGTAGAGAATCAGGGAAAAGAGCGCGGTCGTTACGAGAAAGATCACCACTTCCGTGAGCCAGCGCAGGCCGCGGGGCATCCGGTCCAAAAAGAAGGAGATGCGGATGTGCTCTCCGGTGGCGAAGACCGCCGAGGAGCCCACAAAGGTCATGAATACCAGCAGGAAGACCGAGAACTCCTCGGTAAAGGCGAAGGAGATATTGGTCGCATAGCGCACCACCACGTTGCCGAAGGAGATCAGGCAGATGATCGCCATGGCGGCGGCGCCCAGCGCCTCCTCGATCTTGATGGGAATGCGGGTATGGGCCGCCGGATCGACCACTTGCTCCTCCTGGGCGGAGGGCGGCGGTATCTGATCGCTCATGGGGGAAACTCGCGTTGACGCGGCAGACGACGGGCCGGGCGCCCTCGCATCCCTGTTGATGCGAGGGCGTGGCGGTTACGACGCTTTAGCGGTTGGCGACCGATTCCTCGGCCATTTCGACGAGATCGGCGCCGATACGTTCGCGCCATTCCTCGTAAACGGGGCGGGTAGCGTCGATGAATACCTGACGCTCTTCCTCGGTCAGTTCCGTCACCGTGACACCCTGGGCCCGGACATCGTCGAGAAGTGTTTGATCATCGCCCACCAGACCCTTGCGGGCGACTTCGATGCCGTGAGCACCGGCATCGATGGCTGCCTGACGGATGATTTCCTGGTCTTCCTCCGTGAAGGACTCCCAGACTTCCTGATTGACCGCATAGATCAGGGGATCGGCCACGTAATGCCAGAGCGTGACGTAGGTCTGATCCAGTTCATGCATGTTCAGCGCTGTATAGAGGGTCATGGGATTTTCCTGACCGTCTACAGCGCCCGTGGAGAGCGCCGGCTGTGCATCGGCCCAGCTCATCTGGGTCGGATTGGCTCCCAGAGCGGTGAACATGTCGTTGAAGATCGGCGAACCGACGACCCGGATCTTCAGACCTTCCATGTCCGCAGGGCTGCGGATTTCATGCTTGGAGTTGGTGACTTCGCGGAAGCCGTTCTCTGCCCAGCCGAGCGGAACGACCCCATTTTCGCGGATGCGATCAAAGATCACCTCGCCGACTGGACCATTGGTCAGGGCGTCGAGCGCGTCGTAGTCCGGCATCAGGAAGGGCATGGAGAAGATGTTCATCTCCACGATCTGCGGGGACCAGTTGATGGTGGAGCCGACAGCCATATCGATGATGCCACGGCGAAGCGCGGGGAACTCGCGGGTCTGGTCGCCCTGCACGAGCTGAGTGCCGGGATAGACGCGCATGGTGATGCGGCCGTCGGTGCGCTCGTGGACCAGCTCGGCCCAGGTTTCAGCGGCGATGCCCCAAGGCAATGGGGAACCCACCACGGTGGAGATGCGGTACTCTTCCTTGTAATCTTGAGCCAGCGCCGGGCCGGCCTGCAGACCCGCCACGGCGATGACCGCAGCGGCAGCAAGATGCTTGATGCGGGACATGGTCTTCTTCCTCCCTCTCCGCAGTTTTCGGGGCCGGCTTTGGCGCCGGCTCCGGCATATTCAAGCAGCAGCCGGTGTCAGCTGTGACTTGGCTGCTGCTACGATGGCCTCGGCTGTCACCCTCACCTGGTTTTCCAGCGTCGGCGCATAGGAAACTGGCACACGCGGCGCGCCAAGACGCTTCACCGGTGCAGCCAGAAGTGGGTGTAACGCTTCGGCGACGCTCGCCGCAATCTCTGCGCCGAAACCGGCGACGGAAACCGCTTCCTGTACCACCAGCAGGCGCCGGGTCTTTTCGACTGAGGAAAGGACCTGGTCGCGGTCCCAGGGCCAAAGCGTCCGGAGGTCGATGATTTCGGCCTCGACCCCCTCTTGGGCCAGGGCTTCTGCTGCTTCGACGCAGGTAAAGCGCTGGGCAGACCAGGTGACGATCGTAAGGTCGCGCCCTTCGCGAACCGTGTCTGCCTTGCCCAGCGGCACCAGGTGCTCGCCCTCGGGCACATCGCCTTCAAGTGGCCAGAGGTTCTTGTGCTCCAGATAGACCACCGGGTCGTCGCAGCGGATGGAGGATTTCAGCAGGCCCAGATTGTCTGCTGGCGTTGACGGCGCCACCACCACCAAGCCCGGGATATGGGCGTACCAGGCTTCCAGGGACTGAGAGTGCTGCGCCGCGGAGGAGCGCCAGATGCCCATCGGCTGGCGCACCACCAGAGGAACCCGCGCCTGACCTCCGAACATGTAGCGCGCCTTGGCGGCCTGGTTGACCAACTCATCCGTCGCGCAGAGGGCAAAGTCGGCGAAGCGCATCTCGACGACTGGCCGCGTGCCGGCCATTGCTGCGCCTACGGCAGCGCCCATGATGCAGGCTTCGGAAATGGGAGCATCGGAAATCCGATCGGGTCCGAACTGCTCCACCAAGCCCTTGTACTGGCCAAAGACGCCGCCGCGGCCGAGATCTTCTCCAACCGCCCAAACCATCGGGTCGCGGGTCATCTCTTCAGCAAGCGCGCGGCGGCCTGCCTCGATATAGGTGGTTTTGCTCATCAGAAGGCTCTCTCTCGCGGGTCGCCCACATCCTGTACATCTGCAAAGGCCTGGGTTTCATCAGGCCAGGGGGAGTCCTTGGCCACCTGATAGGCCTGCTCCAACTCGGCCCGAGCGTCGGCAGCCAGCCGATCCAATTCGGCTTCCGCCACCCCGGCGTCCCGTAGCAGCCGTGCCACCCGCTGAATGGGATCCGTCTTACGCCGCTCCTCGACTTCTTCCTGTGGGCGATAGGCCGCGAGGTCCGCTGCTGTGTGCCCTGTCATACGGTAGGTGTGGCAGTGCAGAAGCCGCGGTCCACCGCCAGCACGGATCGACTCCACCGCTTGCTTCGCCACGGCCTCGACCTCCAGCAGGTCATTGCCGTCCACTTCTTCGGCCGGAATGTCGAGGGATCGCGCGCGAGCAGCGGCGCCCGCTCCGGCCGTCATGCTGCTGGTTCGGGTGGTTGCCGAAAAGGCATTGTCCTCGCAGATGAAGAGGACGGGCAGGTTGAAGACCTTTGCCCAGTTCAGCCCCTCGAGGAAGGGGCCACGGTTGATGGCTCCATCGCCGAAGAAGCAGGCGACGATCCGATCCTCATCGCGCAACTTGATGGCATGTGCCGCGCCGGCCGCGATCGGGATGTTCGCCGAAACCACTCCGTTTGCTCCCAGCATCCCGACTTCGAAGTCGGCAATGTGCATCGAGCCGCCCTTGCCGCCGCAGGTGCCACCTTGGCGACCGAAAAGCTCGCGCATCATTGCGAGCGGGTCGGCGCCCTTGGCGAGGGTGTGTCCGTGGCCTCGATGGGTCGAGAGCAGAAGGTCGTCCTCACGAAGCTGGGCGCAGACACCCACTGCGACTGCTTCCTGGCCGATAGAAGGGTGAATGGCACCGAGCACCAGTCCTTCCTTCTGGGCGTCGACCGCCAACTCTTCAAATGACCGGATCCGCTGCATGAGGTGATAGGCCTCCTGCAAGCGCGGTAGATCCAGATTGCTGCCACGGGAGGGGGCAGCAGCGGAAGCGTTCATTCGTGCTTGCTCCTTTCGGATGGTTCGCGTGCGTGAAGCAACTCGCTGAGCGCTGCGGCTTCACGCTTGAGGGCGTTGGTGAGACTCTTGATGCGTTCCGGTGTCATTCTCTGGCGGATGGCGGCCAGGGAAAGAGCTGCCGTCAGGCCGCCCTCGGGACCGAAGACAGGCACCGCGACTGCTGCCATCTCACTCACGATGCGCCCGTCATTAAAGGCAAAGCCCTGTTTGCGGCTTGCAGCGACCAGCGCGCGCAGGGTCTCGCTGCTGAAGTTGGGGTAGGGAAGCCGGCTTTCTTCATTTGTCGCAATTATTCTCTCGGCTTCCTCCTCCGGCAGGAACGAAAGCAGAGCCAGGCTACCGGCGCCGACACCCAAAGGGCGGCGGTCGCCCACCTTCAAGGTCAAGGTCTGGATGGGGTAATCGCCGGTGCTGCGGGCCAGGCAGAGGGCCTCGTCGCCATCGCGAACGGACAGAAAGACGGTGTCTCCCGTTTCTGCTGACAGCCGTAGCAGCGAGGGCCGAGCCAGATCCGCAATGTCATAGCGACGCGCATTGGATCCGAGCGCATAGAGCGTGTAGCCCAGACGGTAGAGTTTGTTCTCCCCGCGGTCGACGAAGCCGACGCTGACGAGGGCGGAAAGAAGTCTGTGGGTTGTCGTTTTGCCCAGGCCGCTGCGCAGTGCAATGTCGGACAGGCGGCTGCCCTCTTCCGGCCCGTCCGCCAGGCAGGAAAGGATCGCCGCGGCCCGATCAATGGTCTTGACCGGCGCTGCCTCCTCCGGCGCGTTAGGCGGCATGGCTCATAGCGTTTCCTCGACTTGGCTTCGCTGCATTCTGCGCGAAGTTAGTTCCGTTTAGCGGAAAGTGCGCTATTAGTGTGCGGAACACAGCCTTCGTCAAGAAGTGTCAGCGCATTGGGTACAAAAGGCAGCGAAGTGAATAAGGTTTTGGACGCGGATGCCCTGGGCACCGATCGGGTAGTCGAAGCAGGCGCTCGCCTGGGTGCGGATTTGCGCCTCCCGGTCGAATCTTTCCTATTTCTTCGTCACGGACGAACCAGCGCCAACCATCTGGGTATCATCCAGGGACAAAAGGATGTGCCGCTTGATGCGGTTGGGCGGGCTCAGGCCCAGGCTGCCGCAGACCTATTCCGGTCCAGCGGCATGCTGCCGGCGCGCATTGTTTCCAGTGATCTGTCCCGCGCTGCCGAAACGGCTCGTATCCTCGCGCGGGCACTCGGTATGAAGGTTGAAAGCTACGCCGCCGAGCTACGCGAGCGGCATTTTGGAACAGTCCAGGGAACCAGCGCACGGAACCTGCTTTGGCACAGCGATCCTCCGGGGGCGGAAACGATCGAGGCATTCGTCGCGCGCTGTCGTAACGCATTGCAGCGGCATTTGGGTGTGCCGCGCACCTTGATCGTTGCCCACGGCGGGGTTCTGCGCGCCACGGCCGCCCTCTTGGGAGAGCCGCTGGTCGATGGAGCGCGCGCCAATGCCGTTCCTCTCTCCTTCAAATGGAACGACCGCGGCTGGCAGATCAAACAGATATAAAAATCACCTGCAAGGCGGCAGGTTAGTGAGCGGGAGGAAGCATGAAGCCCTATCGGTTAGCGGTTATCCCTGGAGACGGAATCGGTCAGGAGGTCATTCCGGCAGGCGTGGAAGTCTTGCGAGCCATTGCCGCGAAGCAGGGAACCTTCGCCTTCGAGATTGAGAGCTTTGACTGGGGCTCCGACCATTACCGGCGACACGGTGTCATGATGCCGGCTGATGGTCTGGACCAGCTGCGTCGCTTTGATGCGATTTATTTTGGCTCAGTCGGTGATCCCGAGATCCCAGATCACATTACCCTGTGGGGCCTGCGTCTCGCCATCTGCCAAAGCTTCGACCAATACGCAAACGTGCGGCCGGCGCGCCTGCTGCCCGGTATCGAAGGGCCACTGCGCAAGGGAAAGCTCGATTGCGTGATCGTGCGGGAGAACAGTGAGGGCGAGTACGCCGGGCAGGGTGGACGGAGTCACCGCGGTTTACCGGAAGAGGTGGCTACCGAGGTTTCGATCTTCACCCGCCGCGGGGTCGAACGGATTATGCGCTTCGCCTTTGACCTGGCGATGACCCGACGCCGCCATCTGACCGTGGTCACCAAGTCGAACGCGCAGCGCCACGGGATGGTGTTGTGGGACGAGATCGCGCGCGAAGTGGCAACCGATTTTCCCGATGTAGAGGTCCGCTTCGAGTTGGTCGACGCCATGACCACGACCTTTGTGCTGAAGCCTGAATCAATCGACGTTGTCGTGGCGACCAACCTTCATGCCGACATCCTGAGTGATCTTGCCTCGGCGCTGTCGGGCAGCATGGGGATCGGTCCTACAGCCAATCTGGATCCCGAACGACGGTTCCCCTCCATGTTCGAGCCCATTCACGGTTCCGCCTTCGACATCATGGGGAAGGGCATTGCCAATCCGCTGGGAAGCTTCTGGACCGGCGCTCTGCTTCTGGACCACCTGGGCGAAGCGGCCGCAGCCAAAGCTCTCATGACGGCAATCGAAGAAGTAACGGCATCAGGTGGACCTCGTACGCCAGACCTTGGCGGACAGGCCGGGACGGCTGATGTGACGGAGGCGGTGCTCTCAGCCATTGCCGCCGGTTGATGCAGGCCGGTGCAGAGGTGGAAAAACCCCGCTTACCGGCTTCTGGCAGCGAAGCTTCCCCGTGTCCCGCGGCCGCTTGCACTCCCTGTGCCCCTGTGATACCAACCGCCTCGCGCGGATGGGGAGCGCCCCTTCCGTCGCAGTCCCTTCCGTGTTTCCGCGGACGCCGACTAGGGGGTAAGTTGGCCCGGGTATGGTGCGCCGTTCATGGGGGTAGTCGGCTGGCAGGTCGAGTGCCTCGTCAATTAGGGAGCGAGTAGGCTTTGGCAGGCGAAGACACCTCGACCGGCAGTCTGGCTGGGCGCTATGCGCTAGCCCTGTTCGAGCTCGCCGACGAAGGGCAGGCTCTTGATCGGGTTGCCGACGATCTGAAGGGTGTAGATAGGCTGCTGGCCGAGAGCGAGGATCTTCAACGTCTTGTGAGCAGTCCGCTCTATGGGCGTGAGGAGCAATCCAAGGCCATGGAGGTCATCCTCGAGCGCGCCGGCGTTTCCGATCTCACAAGACGATTTATTCTGGTGGTGGCGCAGAACCGCCGCCTTTTCGCTCTTCCCAAGATGATCCGGGCCTTCCTGGCAGAACTGGCGCGCCGTCGGGGCGAGGTTCGCGCCGAGGTAACGGCTGCCTCGCTCTTGAACGAGGCGCAGGAAAGGGCTCTGCTTGAAACCTTGTCAAAGAGTGTCGGCGGCAAGGTTCAGCTTGAGGTCAAGACCGATCCGAGCTTGCTCGGCGGGCTTGTCGTCAAGGTGGGCAGCCGCATGATCGACACGTCTCTCAGAAACAAGCTGCAACGACTTCAGTTCGCTATGAAAGGGGTTGGATGATGGACATCCGCGCCGCGGAAATCTCGGCGATCCTCAAGGAGCAGATCGAGAACTTCGGTGCCGAGGCGGACGTCGCCGAGGTTGGACAGGTGCTGTCGGTTGGTGACGGCGTGGCCCGTGTCTACGGCCTCGACAACGTTCAGGCCGGCGAGCTGGTCGAATTTCCTGGTGAAATCCAGGGTATGGCGCTGAACCTCGAGGTCGACAACGTCGGTATCGTGATCTTCGGCGACGACCGAGGCATCAAGGAAGGCGACACCGTCAAGCGCACCGGGCGCATCGTCGACGTTCCCGTCGGCAAGGGCCTGCTGGGGCGCGTCGTCGACGGTCTCGGCAACCCGATCGACGGCAAGGGACCGATCGAGTTCACCGATCGAGCGCGTGTCGACGTGAAGGCGCCGGGCATCATTCCGCGGAAGTCGGTTCATGAGCCGATGCAGACCGGGCTGAAGGCCATCGACGCGCTGATCCCCATCGGCCGCGGCCAGCGTGAGCTGATCATCGGTGACCGCCAGACCGGCAAGAGCGCGATCGCCATCGACACCTTCATCAACCAGAAGCCGCTGAACCAGGGCGATGACGAGAGCAAGAAGCTCTACTGCATCTATGTCGCCGTCGGTCAGAAGCGTTCCTCGGTGGCCAAGCTGGTGAAGACCCTGGAAGACCAGGGGGCGATGGAATACTCCATCGTCGTCGCGGCAACGGCCTCCGATCCGGCCCCACTACAGTATCTGGCGCCCTATACGGGCTGTGCCATGGGTGAATACTTCCGCGACAACGGCATGCATGCCGTGATCTGCTACGATGACCTTTCGAAGCAGGCCGTCGCCTATCGCCAGATGTCGCTGCTCCTGCGCCGTCCGCCGGGACGCGAAGCTTTCCCGGGCGACGTCTTCTACCTGCACTCCCGTCTACTGGAGCGTGCAGCGAAGATGAACGACGATCACGGCGCTGGTTCGCTGACCGCTCTGCCGGTCATTGAAACCCAGGCGGGTGACGTGTCGGCCTACATTCCGACGAACGTCATTTCCATCACCGATGGCCAGATCTTCCTCGAGACCGGTCTCTTCTACCGCGGCGTTCGCCCGGCGGTGAACGTCGGCCTGTCGGTCAGCCGCGTTGGCTCGGCCGCGCAGATCAAGGCCATGAAGAAGGTCGCTGGCACCATCAAGCTGGAACTCGCCCAGTTCCGTGAGATGGAAGCCTTCGCGCAGTTCGCCTCCGATCTCGACGCCTCCACCCAGCGCTTGCTGCAGCGTGGTGAGCGACTGACGGAATTGCTCAAGCAGCCGCAGTACCGCCCGCTTCCTGTCGAGGAGCAGGTCTGCGTGATCTACGCCGGCGTGCGTGGCTACCTGGATAAGCTTCCGGTTTCTCAGGTCGGTGATTTCGAGCGCAAGCTGCTGGTTTCGCTGCGCGAACAGGGCCACTCCATCCTCGAGTCCATCCGCACCACGGGCGACCTGACGGCGGAGACCGAGGAAAAGCTGAAGGCCATGCTTGAAGACTTGAGCAAGGTCTACGCTTGAGGTTTGTTCTTCCTGTTCAGGAGCCGCGGTTGAAGCGACATGGCTAGTCTCAAGGAGCTCCGCTCCCGTATCGCTAGCGTCAAATCGACGCAGAAGATCACTTCCGCCATGAAGATGGTGGCCGCGGCCAAACTCAAGCGTGCGCAAGAGCAGGCCGAGGCCTCCCGTCCCTATGCGGCGCGCATGGCGCGGATGCTCGGTTCCCTGGCGGCCGGCGCTGCCGGTGGTCAAGGGCCCAGGCTGCTGACCGGGACCGGCAAGCAGGAAGTCTACCTGCTGGTTGTCGCGACCGCTGACCGTGGTCTCGCGGGGGCGTTCAACTCAAGCATTGCCCGCGAGGCAGCGCGCGACATCGAACGGCTGCTTAGCGAGGGCAAGACCGTCAAGGTGCTCTGCATCGGCCGCAAGGGTCGCGACGTGCTACGCCGCAACTATGCCTCGTTGATCATCGATACGCTTGAAGACGTGTCCAAGCCGCGGCCGACGTTCGAGAAGTCGGATGAGATCGCACAGCGCATTCTGAACATGTACGAGGACGGCGACTTCGACGTCTGCAACCTCTACTACGCGCGCTTCAAGTCCGCGATATCTCAGATCGTGACCCGCCAGCAGCTCGTCCCCTTCGCCGTGGAGGAGCCTCAGGAAGCTCCGGAAGGCGAGCCTGCCGCGGCCACGAACAACGTGGTCTACGACTACGAGCCGGATGAGGAAGCTATCCTCGCCGAACTCTTGCCGCGCAACCTGGCTGTGCAGATCTATAACGCACTGCTGGAAAATAACGCCGGCGAGCAGGGCGCGCGCATGACGGCCATGGACAACGCCACGCGCAACGCTGGTGAAATGACCAAGAAGCTGTCGCTCGAGTACAACCGTACTCGTCAGGCCGCGATCACCAAGGAACTCATTGAAATCGTCTCCGCCAAGGAGGCCATGTAGCGCCATAGCAGCGACTACGTGGGAGCAAAGGCACTAGAGGAGCATAGGATGGCCAAGAACCTCGTCGGGAAAGTCACCCAGGTCATGGGACCGGTGGTCGACGTGCAGTTCGAAGGCGACCTGCCTGCGATCATGAACGCGCTCGAGACCACCAACCACGGCCAGCGCCTGGTTCTGGAAGTCGCGCAGCACCTCGGTGAAAGCAGCGTCCGGACCATCGCCATGGACGCTACCGAAGGCCTCGTTCGTGGACAGGAGGTCACCGACACCGGCGAGCCAATCTCGGTCCCAGTCGGACCGGAAACGCTTGGCCGCATCATCAACGTCATCGGCGAGCCCATCGACGAGCGGGGTCCGGTCGAGACGAAGATGCAGTCGCCGATCCATAAGCCGGCCCCGACCTATACCGATCAGTCGACCGACGCCGAGATCCTGGTTACGGGCATCAAGGTCGTCGACCTGCTGGCCCCCTACGCCAAGGGCGGAAAGATCGGCCTCTTCGGCGGCGCCGGTGTCGGCAAGACCGTATTGATCATGGAACTGATCAATAACGTGGCCAAGACCCACGGTGGCTATTCGGTCTTCGCAGGTGTCGGAGAGCGGACCCGTGAAGGTAATGACCTCTATCACGAGATGATGGAATCCGGCGTCATCCAGCTCGAGGGCTCCGGGTCGAAGGCCGCGCTCGTCTACGGCCAGATGAACGAGCCGCCGGGCGCTCGCGCTCGCGTCGCCCTGACCGGCCTGACTCTGGCGGAGTACTTCCGGGATGAGGAAGGCCAGGACGTGCTCTTCTTCGTGGACAACATCTTCCGCTTCACGCAGGCTGGCTCGGAAGTGTCTGCGCTGCTCGGCCGCATTCCTTCCGCGGTGGGTTATCAGCCGACCCTGGCGACGGACATGGGCGCCCTGCAGGAGCGGATCACGACCACCAAGAAGGGGTCGATCACCTCGGTGCAGGCCATTTACGTGCCGGCCGACGACCTGACCGACCCGGCGCCTGCCACGTCCTTCGCTCACCTTGACGCAACGACGGTGCTTAGCCGGCAGATCGCGGAGCTGGGTATTTATCCGGCCGTCGATCCGCTCGACTCCACCAGCCGGATCCTCGAGCCGGATGTGGTTGGTGAAGAGCACTACAACGTTGCCCGTAAGGTTCAGGCGACCCTCCAGCAGTACAAGCAGCTGCAGGACATCATCGCCATTCTCGGCATGGACGAGCTGTCGGAAGAAGACAAGCTGACCGTCGCGCGGGCCCGGAAGATCCAGCGCTTCTTCTCGCAGCCCTTCGACGTGGCTGAAGTCTTCACCGGAACGCCGGGTGTGCAGGTGCCGCTTGAAGAGACAATCCGCGGCTTCAAGGGTCTGGTGGAAGGCGAGTACGACCACCTGCCAGAAGCTGCCTTCTATATGGTTGGCACCATCGATGAAGCGGTCGAGAAGGCCAAGAAGCTGGCTGCAGAAGCAGCCTAACTGGCGACGCCACTCAGGAATTTTAAGGACTAGTCAGGCATGGCTGAGAAGGTCGAGTTCGAGCTGGTCTCGCCCGAAAAGCTGCTTTTGTCGCAGCCGGTAGACATGGTCGTGGTGCCGGGCGGCGATGGCGACTTTGGCGTCCTTCCGCGCCATGCACCCATGATCTCGACGGTGCGTCCTGGCGTCATCTCCGTCTATGAGACCCGGCAGGCGGTCAGCCAGCGGCTGTTCGTTGCAGGTGGTTTCGCGGAGGTTACGCCAGAGCGCTGCACCGTGTTGGCCGTAGAGGCAGAACCGCTGGAAGAGATCGATCGTAGCGCAACCGAACAGGAACTCCGCGACGCGCGAGAGGACGTGGCGGATGCAAAAGACGAACACGAAAAGGCGGCGGCGATAAAGCGCGTTACCGTACTTGAGGCAAAGCTAGACGCCCTGCGTTTCGCTCTCTGATCGGACTCTGCCCTTTCCCCGGCTCGACCCCATCGGCTATAGCCCTGACCAGTCCCTCGAGGCAGGGCCTAGGCTTTGGGTCTTGCAGTTGGGAACGGCATGCTTTCCCTTGCGACTGCTAGTCAGAGCAGGTAACAGGCAGGAGTCCGTTCCCTGGTGCCCAAAAAGGGGATCATAGTTTTCAGAGCCCAAGGGTGAGACATGTCCGAAAAGCACTGGTCGCTCGACGACATCGCCTGGGATCGTTTTGATCGTTCACGGGTCGATCCGGAACTGCTGAAGATTGCCAAGGCAGCTGCGCTCGTCGAGTACAATTCATCCGATTACGCGGCCTATCTGTGCAACGTCTTCCCCGACGATGAGGGTTTCAAGAAGGAAGCTCAGCGTTGGGCGGTCGAGGAAATTCAGCACGGCGAAGCTCTGGGACGCTGGGCACAGATGGCGGACCCGGATTTCGATTTTGAAGGTGCGGTAGAACGCTTCCGCGCCGGTTACCGGATCCCGGTCGAGGCCACCAGCTCCGTGCGCGGCTCGCGAAGCGGTGAGCTGGTTGCGCGCTGCATCGTTGAGGTGGGAACCTCCTCCTACTACGGGTCGCTGGCGGATTCGACGACGGAGCCTGTCTTCAAGGAAATCTGCCTGCGCATCGCCGCTGACGAACTGCGCCACTATAAACTCTTCTACAGCCACCTCCGCCGCTACCTCGAGCGCGAAAACATTAGCCGCGTCCGTCGCTTCATGATCGCCCTCGGGCGCATGCATGAAACGGAAGACGATGAGCTGGCCTATGCCTACTACGCGGCCAACGCGCCCGCTGGCGAGGATTACGACAGAAAGCGCTGGGGGTCGGAGTACATGGTGCGCGCCTACGGTTACTATAAACCGCTGCGCGTGCAGCGCGCTTCCGCGATGATCTGCAAGGCCGCCGGCCTCAACCCGCAGGGGCGCATGTCTCAGCTCATGGCAAAAGCGGCCTATGGTATGATGAAACGGCGGCATCGGAGATTGAGTTCTCGGCCAGCCTTGGCCGCGTGACGGTCACGACTAGACGCACGTCATCAGCCACTTCCCTCTCAGGCGGAGCGTTTCATGGCAGCCTTCCGTACCCTAGATGATATCCAGCTCGCTGGTCGCACGGCCCTGGTGCGGGTGGACTTCAATGTTCCAATGGACGGCGGCAAGGTCACGGACGCGACCCGCATTACGCGCGCGCTACCGACCATCCGCCGGCTTTTGGACGGTGGGGCAAAGGTTGTTCTCCTGAGCCATTTCGGTCGGCCCAAGGGTGAGCGCAAGCCGGAGATGTCCCTCTCGCCCCTCGTGCCGGAACTGCAGGCGGCATTGGGAGAGGGCGTCCCCGTGACCTTCGCGGAAGACTGCATTGGCGAGGAGGCGGAAGCTGCCGTTCGCGCTTTACCGGCGGGTGGTGTGCTACTGCTGGAGAATCTGCGCTTCCACGCGGGCGAAGAAAAGAACGACCCGGGGTTTGCGGATCAACTCGCGGCTCTCGGTGATCTCTTTGTCAGCGATGCCTTTTCTGCGGCCCATCGGGCCCATGCCTCGGTGGAAGGGATTGCGCATCGCTTGCCTGCGGTGGCGGGGCTGCTCATGCAGGTGGAACTCGAAGCCTTGGAAAAGGTGCTCGAGAATCCCGAGCGTCCGCTCGCTGCGGTCGTAGGAGGAGCCAAGGTATCCACGAAGTTGGAGTTGCTGGGCAACCTGGTCGCGAAAGTGCAGCTTCTCGTGATCGGCGGCGGAATGGCCAACACCTTTCTCTATGCTCTGGGGGTCGACGTAGGCCGCTCCCTGTGTGAGCGGGATATGGCTTCCACCGTCGAGGACATCGTCCGAAAGGCCAGGGAGTCTGACTGCGATATCGTGCTGCCAACCGATGCGGCCGTGGCGCGTGAGCTCAAGCCCAACGTTTCTTATGACATTGTGCCGATCAAGCAGGTTCCCGAGGACAGCATGATCCTGGACGTCGGCCCGCGCACCGCTGAGCATATCGCACAGCGACTGGCGAGCTGTCGTACCCTGGTGTGGAAT
>JAJUFM010000053.1 GCA_029265995.1 Rhodospirillaceae bacterium
CTAGGCGCGTGCCTGCTCGCGCAAGCTAGTTTTAAGAACTTTTCCGTAGCTGTTCTTCGGCAGCTCCGGCACAAAGATGTACCGCTTGGGCTTCTTGAACGACGCAATCTGAGTCTTGCACCAAGCATCGAGTTCCTCGGTGCTGCAGGCGGTCCCTTCATTCAGCACCACGAAGGCGACCACCTCTTCCCCCCACTCTGGATGCGGACTTCCAACGACCGAGACCTCGAACACCTTCTCGTTCGTTAAAAGGGCTTCCTCGACTTCCCGGGGATATATGTTGGTACCGCCCGAAATGATGACATCCTTCGAGCGGTCGGTCAGCGTGAGGAAACCATCCTCATCCATACTTCCGAGATCGCCGGTCTTCAGCCATCCCTCGACGAGAGTTTCGGCGGTTGCCGCCTCGTTCTGCCAGTAGCCCTTCATAACCGTATCGCCGCGAACCACGACTTCTCCGACCTCGCCCACCGGCCTCTCATTCATCGCTTGATCGACCACCCGTACTTCAACACACGATTGAGCTGTGCCGACCGAGGCCCGGCGCTGCTCCGCCCGGGGATGCTCTGCATCGGCGACGATATCGCGCGGCATGGCAGTGATGGTCATCGGACTCTCACCTTGGCCATAGATTTGAGCAAACCTCGGACCAAAGAGGTCAAGAGCATTATTGATATCAGCGAGATACATGGGCCCGCCCCCATAGACGATGGTGCGGATTCCCTCACCTCGATAGCCCGACGATTGAGCATGCTTTAACAGGCGCATGATCATCGTCGGGGCAGCGAAGAATACAAGGCTGCCAAGCGCCCTGGCGAGCTTCTCGATCTCGGCGGCATCGAAGCCCTGCGAGTCCGGAATTACATGGCAAGCACCCGCTCGCACAAACTGAAAGTTATACAGTCCTGCCCCGTGTGACATGGGGGCCGCGTAGAGGACATGATCGCGGCACGAAACGGTGTCCACGTCGAGCGCATAGCTCGTCGCCATCATACGCAGGTTCTTGTGCGTCGTCATCACACCCTTGGGGCGTCCGGTCGTCCCCGAGGTATAGAAAAGCCAGGCGACCTCATCATCCTCAACCGCTACCGGGGCGCTATAGGTTGTGCGGGACGATGCGCCGAGGCCACCGACAAGCTCCTCTGTAAAGAGACCAATCTCCCGGCAATCGGCCACGACGTCGGAAAGGGACGTGAAGATGCGCCCATCATCGGTGAACACCAGTCGGGCCTCAGCATTTCCGATAATCCAAGCCGCCTCCCGCGGGTGCAGCTTGTGGTTGATCGGGACAATAATCGCGCCAATCCACAGCGCTCCGTAGAGCACCTCAAGATACTCTGCAGAGTTTTTGGCAAAGAGCGCGACACGATCGCCGCGCCGGATGCCGAACCGCGACCTGAGGCAATCGCCAACGGCGCAGCTACGCTGGGCGAAGGTAGAGTAGGTGGCGTGTAGCACTTCCCCACGCCGCAGAGCCGGAGCGTCCGGGCGCACGAGGCCCGTGTGGTGTAACCAGTTCGCCAGATTCATGGGTATCACATCTTCTGGGTTTCCAGCACCGAAACGTAGTTCGCAACCGCAGAGCCGCCCATGTTGAAGACAAGACCGAGTCTGGCTTCCGGCTTCTGCATCTCTCCCGCCTGCCCCGTCAGCTGTCGGTAGGAGATGGCGTGCATCGAGACTCCAGTAGCACCTACCGGGTGGCCCTTGGCCTTGAGTCCACCCGAAAGATTCACGGGAAGCGTGCCGTCAGCGAAAACGGTGCCGTCCTCCAGCGCCCGGCTCCCCTGCCCCTTGGGTGCGAGACCCATGGCCTCGTACGTCAGGAGTTCCGCAATGGTGAAGCAATCGTGAACTTCCGCGAAGTCTATATCGTCCAGCGATACACCTGCCTGCGAAAGCGCCATACGAAAGGCCCGATCGGGCCCCTCGAAGGCCAGGAAGTCGCGAGCCGACATTGGAATAAGGTCGCTAACATGCACTGCCGACCGAAAGCGAGCGGCATTGCGGAAGTTTTCCGCATTCTCCTCAGACGTGAGAACAACTGCGGCAGCACCATCCGTAACGAGAGAACAGTCGGTCAGGCGCAGCGGCGGAGCGATTTCCGGATTCTTGTTCGTCACCTGGCTCGTCTGCTCGAAAGTGAACTCCTTATGCATGTGCGCAAGAGGGTTCTTCATCGCATTGGAATGGTTCTTTACCGAGATCCGCGCCATGGCATCGAGCGGACTGCCGTAGCGTCTAGTATACTCCTCTGCCGCTAGCCCGAAGACCTGAGGGAAGCTCAGCTTCTTCTCCTTCTCGTCGTTCTGGTAGCCGGCGCCAGCGAGCGATCGTGTGACGTCCTCCGTAGACCGGTGCGTCATCTTTTCCGCCCCAACGACAAGAACAATTTTCGACTTGCCCGCCAGGATGGAATTCATGCCGGCGTGAATAGCAGCAGACCCGGAAGCGCAGGCATTTTCGACCCGCACACCGGGCGTGAAGCGAAGCTCGGGATAGGCCTGATGAATCAGAGAGGAAGCGAAACCATCATCCACCAATCCTGAGTTGAAATGCCCCAAGAATACGGCATCGATATCGGCTGGTTCGACCCCTGCTTCCTCAACAGCTTCCCGAACGACCTCGACGATCATCTCTTCAAGGTTCTGGTCCAAACGACCAAACTTGGTATGGCCGCTACCTACAATTGATATGCCGGTCATTAGCTCCTCCTACCGGAGGAGTATGGCATATCGCTTCAATCCGCGATATTGGTAGATCTACGTACTTATCTACGTAGATCTACGTAACAGGACGTTCCGTGATGAGTTCGACATTTGATACCTCTGCGCCGGAAAAGGCCGGTTCGCTTGCCTTTCAGGAGTCGCCTGTTCCCCAGCTCATCGTGCGCTATCGGCGCATCGTGATCGTCAACAAGGCCCTGGAGCATCTCTTTGGCTTCCACCGCCATGATCTGATCGGCCAGTCGGTCCAACTCCTCTATCCCTCTGCCGCCGACTTTGCGCACATTGGTGAAAAGTGCGAAACGACGCTTCGCCGCTCCGGAAGCAATTACTACGAGGATGAGCGGTTTATGCAAACGCGCTCATTAGAAATCTTCTGGGCGCGGGCGCGCGGAATTACGCTGACGCCGGATGATCCCTTCAGGTTGATGATCTGGAGTTTTGACCGCATGGAAGATAGCCCCTACCGCTCCGTGAATTTGACGAACCGGGAGCGCGAAATCGCACCCATGATCGGGCAAGGGATGACGTCACGCCAAATCGGCGAAAGGCTGGGCATCTCCCGGCGAACGGTGGAGGTCCACCGAGCGCGCCTGATGAAGAAGTTCGGCGTGAAGAACACTGCTGAGCTGGTGTCTCAGATAGTCGCCTCAGTTTAACTGCAAGGGCACTGCCAACATCCTAACGTGCAGTTCGTCAGTGGTAGCCTTCCCCGGGGGAGACCTTCCCCCGGAACATCCAGTAGACGAAGACCGTGTAGCCGATCACCAATGGGAAAAGGACAAGCGTGCCCACAAGCAGGAAGAGCTGTGAGCTGCTGGAGCCGGAGACATCCCAGATGGTCAGATCCGGTGGCACGAGATAGGGCATGGCGGAAATGACCAAGCCCAGAAAACCCAGAAGAAAGAGCAGGACGGCTCCCACGAAAGGAAGAGCATTTCGCTCCTTTCGGATCGCCTGCCAGGTTATCAAGGCGACCAGAGCGGTAACGAGCGGAACGGGCCAAAGGTAATAGATGTTGGGCGTGCTGAACCAGCGTTCAGCCACATGGTCCGAGCCCAGCGGCGTCCAGAGACTGACCAGGCCCATGGCCACGATGACGGCTACAAGCAAACGCACCGCCCAATCACGGCCAAGGGCCTGCACCGGACCGGTGGTACGCATGATCAACCAGGTTGCGCCGAGCAGTCCGTAGCCTGCGACCACAGCCAGCCCGACAAATACCGAGAAGGGTGTGAGCCAGTCGAAGGCGCCTCCGGCGAACTGACCATCCGCCACCTCTATCCCCTGGAGCAGGCTTCCCAGGATTGTGCCCTGGAGAAAGGCGGCCAGTGTCGACCCCAGCACGAAGGCCACGTCCCACTTTCGGTGGCGCGGTTTGGCAACCCAACGGAATTCGAAGGACACACCCCGCAAGACCAGCGCGAGGAGCAGCCCGATGACCGGCAGGTAATGTGCCGGCATGATGATCGCGTAGGCGGCCGGAAAGGCGACCCAGAGGGCGCCGCCACCCAGCACCAGCCACGTCTCGTTGCCATCCCAGAAGGGCGCGACCGAATTCATCATCACATCGCGCTCCTCCTCCGCATGAGTGGCCGGGAAGAGGATGCCGATGCCCAGGTCGAAGCCGTCCAGGATGACATACATGGCCACCGCGAGACCGAGTACGCCGGCCCAGATCACGGGCAGATAGGGTTCCATGGCCCCTCACCCCTTCCGTTCTTCCAGAGGATGACCAGGGCCCTGGCCACGCCGGCCCCCGGTTGCCCGCCGGGTAGCTTCCGTCGAAGCGGAAAGAGGTCGGCTGGGGACGCCAGCCGGCTCTTCAGTAACTTCGCCGAAGGGTCCGCGGGCAATCAGGCGGTTCATATAGAAGAGGCCCAAGGCGAAGATGATCAGGTAGATGATCACGAAGAAGGCGAGGGAGACGGCCAGGCTGCCCCCCGAAACAGGAGAGATACCATCCGCCGTGCGCATCAGGCCCTGCGCCACCCAGGGCTGGCGCCCTTGTTCGGTGACGAACCAGCCGGCGATGATCGCAATAAAGCCTAGCGGCCACATGTGCTGGACCGAGTGCAGAAAGAGGCGGCTATCGAAGAGCCGCCCCCGCCGCCAGTTGTAGAGCCCCCAGAAGCCTACAGCGATGAGCAACAAGCCGATGCCAACCATGATTCGGAAGGTATAGAAGACGTTGGCGACCGGTGGCCACTCCTCCTCTGGAAAGTCGGCTAGGCCCAGGTAGGTGCCATGCAGGTCGTGGGTGAGGATCAAGGCGCCCAAATAGGGGATGCCGATCTCGAAGTGATTTCGGCGCTCCTCTTCATCGGGCACACCGAAGATCAGAAGATGGCCGGGATCGTCCTCGTGCCAGTGCCCCTCCATGGCCGCCACCTTCACCGGCTGGTGTTCCAGGGTGTTGAGACCATGCATATCGCCGATCACCAGCTGCAGGGGGGCCGTGACGGCGATCATCCCAACGGCCATGCGCAGCATCGTTCTCGCTTCTTCATGATGCTGGTTGGCAAGCAAGTAGCGCGCGCCCACTGCCAGGACAACGACGGCCGTCGTCAGGTAGGCCGCATTCAACATGTGCGCCAGGCGGTAAGGAAAGCTCGGATTGAAGATGATCTCGATCCAATCCGTCGGATAGGCGATCTCTTCACGGATCTCGAAGCCGGCAGGGGTCTGCATCCAGCTGTTGGCCGACAGGATCCAGAAGGCGCTGATCGCCGTTCCGATCGCGACCAGGAAGGCAGCTGTCGTGATCAGCCAGGGCGGAAAGCGATTCCAGCCGAACAGAAGGATGCCGAGGAAAGTGGCTTCCAGGTAAAAGGCCGTCAGCACCTCATAGCCGATAAGCGGCGCAATGACGTTCCCGCTGAACTCGGCGAAGCGGCTCCAGTTCGTCCCGAATTGATAGGTCAGAACAATCCCGGAAACGACTCCCATGGCAAAGGAGATCGCAAAGATCTTGGTCCAGAAGCGGGCGAGGCGATGAAACTTCTCCTTGCCGGTGCGCATCCACAGCAAGAGGAGAACCGCGATATAGGCGGACAATCCAATGGTGAAAGCCGGAAAGATGATGTGGAAAGAGATGGTGAAGGCAAACTGCGTTCGCGCGAGAATTACCGGATCGAGCTCCATACACCCTCTCCTTCGCCCTGTTCGTGCCGGTACGTACGATACAGGCTAATGCAGTAACGTTCCCACATCACAAGAGGTTTCAATTGGCCGCTTCTGCTGTACCTGCTAGTGAGGATTCAGGCCTGAGCATATATGAAAAAGTATGAGCGTTGGTATCCACCCCGAAACGGCAGAGGACATAGCCGCCATTGAGGCTGTGACGGTCGCGGCCTTTCAGGACGCTCCGCACGCCAGCGGCACGGAGCATCTGATCGTCCGAGCATTACGCAATGCCGGCCAACTAACCATATCGCTTGTCGCCGACGATCGGGGCGATCTGGTCGGGCACCTTGCCATTTCGCCGGTTACCATTTCCGATGGCGCAACCGGTTGGTACGGCCTCGGCCCTCTCTCCGTTGCGCCGAAACGTCAGCGGCAGGGTATTGGGACACGGTTGATCCAAGACGCACTTGAACATTTGCGGCCTCTAGGTGCGGCGGGATTGGTGGTGCTCGGTGAGCCCGGCTACTACGGGCGCTTCGGATTTCGTGCAGCGCAGTCGCTGGTCCTTCCAGGGGTTCCGTCTGAGTATTTCCAGTCACTCAGGTTCAAGGGGCGCGAGCCCTCGGGGACCGTTTCCTACCACCGATCCTTTACAGCGAGCGCTTGATTGGCAGTTCGGAAGCTCGGGTAGGCACGGAAGCCCACAAATCGTCTTGACTTGGTCTTTGCGACGCCGTGATGCACTGCCTATGCTTGAAGCCTGTGGAGGTGGCGCGGGCGATCATGAGTCAGGCAAGGCATAGAAGGTTTAATCCAGATCGACGGACAGTACTGGCAGGTTTGGCGGCGAGCGCCACCTTGTCCGTCCTCCCGAAACACCTAGAGGCACAGCAGCCGAGCTTTCTGCGGATCGGCACCGCTTCGACTGCCGGAATCTACTTTCCGATCGGCAGCCTGATAGCCAGCGCCATTTCCAACCCGCCCGGAAGCCGCGAGTGTGAGCGTGGCGGCTCCTGCGGCGTTCCCGGCCTGGTGGCCGTGGTCCAGACTACCAGCGGCTCCGTCGAGAACGTGGCTGCACTGAGCAGCGGCATGCTGGAAACCGGCTTCTGCCAGGCCGACGTTGCCTATTGGGCCTTCCACGGCCAAGGCCCCTACGAGGGCGAGCCGCCAGCAGAGAAGCTGCGCGCCATCGCCAACCTCTACCCGGAGGTCATTCAACTGGTGGTCCGGGCGGGCAGCAACATTCGGACCGTTGCGGACCTGCGCGGCCGGCGCATCTCCATCGATGCCAATGGCTCGGGTACGCAAGTGGACGCCAAGCTGATCCTCGAGGCCTGGGGTCTATCATCAGATGACTTTGACGCCCATTCCGTCCCCGCCAACATTGCCGCAGGCCTGTTGCGCAGCGGCGAATTGGACGGCTTTTTCATGGTCGCCGGTATCCCCACTCCCTCAATCCAGAACCTGGCCGGCGAGACCCCGATCAACCTGGTGCCAATCGATGGTGAAGAGGCGGAAGACTTGCAGGAGCGCTTTCCCTTCTTCGTGAAAACCCGCATCCCTCCGGGCACCTATCCCGGGACTTTCCCGACCAGCAGCCTGTCGATCGGGGCCCAATGGCTGACCACCAGCGATCTCGACGAAGACCTGGTTTACGGCCTGGCGAAGGCTCTGTGGCACCCTAGCAACCGGGCCCTCCTTGACAAAGGCCATCCGAAGGGACGCCTGATCCGCCTGGAAACCGCCCTGGATGGTCTCGGTGTTCCGCTTCATCCAGGTGCCCGCCGCTTTTATGAAGAGATGGGTCATTTCGCGACCCAGCCCGTCCCTACCGATACGCCGGAGACGGGGGATCCTGCAGTGGACAGCCCGTAAATCAGCGGGCGGCCGTGCGCGGAGCTACTCGGCCGCCACCTGCTTCTCGGCAATCACCGGGGCAATTTCACGCAGCTCACCCAGAGGGATGTGACAGGCGATCAGGTGGCCAGCGGCATCCTCAATGACTGGTGGCACCTCGGTTTCGCAAACCTGTCCTATCTTGCGATGGCAGCGCGTGTGGAAGGGGCACCCCTTTGGCGGATCGAGAACGGAAGGTAGCTGCCCTTCCAGGATGATCCGCTTCTTCTCCACGGAGGTGTCTGCGATAGGCACCGCCGAAAGCAGCGCCTCCGTGTAGGGGTGATAGGGAGGAGAGAAAACTTCGTCGGTTGTCCCCTGCTCCACGATGTGGCCCAAGTACATGACCACGACCCGGTCTGCGAGATAGCGCACCAGGCTCAGGTCATGGCTGATGAACAGCAGGGTGGTTCGGTGATTGCGCTGGATGTCGGTCAGCAGGCGCGTAACGGCGGCGGCGACCGAAACATCGAGCGCCGACACCGGCTCATCAGCGACGACCATCTTGGGGTTGCCTGCGAAGGCGCGCGCGATGCCGACCCGCTGCTTCTGTCCGCCGGAAAGCTGCCGCGGGCGGCGTCGGGCAAACTCCCGTGGCAACTTCACCAGATCGAGCAGTTCCAGAACCCGCTGGCGGACCTCCCTGCGGTCCTTGTAATCGCCGAACTTGCGGACCACGCGGCCGAGCTGGGACCCGATCGTATGGCTGGGGTTCAGCGTATCGAAGGGATTTTGAAAGACCATCTGCATTGAAGCGACCTCGTCGGCGGAGCGCTTCTGCACCGGCTTGTCGGCAAAATCCTCCCCCTGGAAGGCGACACCTCCATCACTTGCCGTCTCGAGGCCCATCAGGATCTTGGCAAAAGTGGATTTGCCACAGCCTGATTCGCCTACAATGGCGACGGTTTGCCCTTCCCGAGCATCGAAGGAGATGCGCTCATTCGCCTTTACGTGGCGCACTCTCTTGCCGCTGACCAGCGCGGCAAGTGAATTGTCTCGCACCTCATAGTACTTGCGCAGGCCATCGATGCGCAGAATGACGTCGCCCTCGTCCAGGGTTTCCGCGACAGCGGCCGCCTGGCGCGGCGCGTCCCAATCGATTTCGTCCCAGCGGATACAGCGACTGCGGTGGCCTGGCTGATCCGTCACCGGTTCCATGGGAATGGGCGGCACGTCACAGCGCCCGGCCTGGAAGAAGTCGCAGCGCGGCCCGAAGTAGCAGCCGCGCGGACGTTGGTGCGGCAAGGGAAGCTGGCCACCGATCGGGATCAAAGGTCGTGCCTGCTTGTCCGCGCCCGGAAGAGGAATGCAGTCGAAGAGCCCGCGAGTGTAAGGGTGTCGCATGCGGTCGAAGACCTGCTCGACGCTCCCCTCCTCTACCACCACGCCGGAATACATGACGCTGATGCGATCACAGGTCTCGAGAATTAGCCCCAGGTTATGGGAGATATAGATCATCGAGGTGTTGAACCGCGCTGCGATCTCCCCGATCAGATCGACGATGCCGGCTTCCACCGTGACATCCAGCGCCGTCGTCGGCTCGTCCAGGAGCAGCAGGGACGGCTGCGAAAGCAGCGCCATCGCGATCACCACCCGCTGTTGCTGCCCTCCTGAAATCTGGTGGGGGTAAGCGCTCATCACCCGCTCTGGATCAGGCAGCTTGACGTCCGCGAGCATCTGCACCGAACGCTCGTAAGCTTCCTTCTCGGTAACGCTCTTTTCGTGGTTGAGCGGCACTTCCATCAGCTGGCGGCCGAGTGTCAGCGAGGGATTCAGCGACGCCATGGGCTCCTGGTAGATCATGGCGATTTCGCTGCCACGAAGCTGCCGAAGCTCTTCCGGCGTAAGCTCCGCCATATCCCGTCCCTTGTAGAGGACGCGCCCACGCGGAATGCCGCCGTTCCGTCCCAGATAGCGCATGATCGCCATGGCGACGGTAGACTTGCCGCAGCCGGACTCACCGACCAGGCCTACAGCCTCCCCCTGCATGACCTTCAGGTCGAAATCCAATACCGCCGGGATCTCGCCGGCGCGCGTAAAGTAGCTGACGCAAACGCCCTCGCACTCGAGGACAGGTTGATCAGGCGACCAGTCGGGAAAGAGGTCGGACCGGGACCGCATGGTCGATATTCCTCCTCTCAGTCGCGCAGCGAGATCTCACGCAGGCCATCGGCAAGAAGATTGAAGCCGAGGACCAACGATGAGATGGCTATGGCGGGAACGACGGCCATCCAAGGCGCAAAGGTTATCATGGCGCGGCTTTCTGCCACCATACTTCCCCAATCGGGGGTGGGCGGCGGGAGGCCAAGACCGAGAAAGCCCAATACCCCGATGGTGATGATCACATAGCCCATGCGCAGACAGGCATCCACGATCAGCGGCCCGCGCGCATTGGGCAGCAGTTCAGCGAAAAGGATCCAGGGGAGGCTGGCGCCAGAGGTCTGCGCCGCCGCGATGTAATCGCGATTGCGAAGATCGAGCGTCAGGCCGCGCACGATACGCATGATACCTGGCGCGGACGCGAAGGTGACCGCGAGAATGATGTTCAGCCCCGATGGCCCGATCAGCACGATGATGACGACGTAGAGGACGAGCACTGGGAAGGCGAGGATGATATCTGCGATCCGGTTCAGAAGGTCGTCGACCCAGCCGCCCAGGTAGCCCGCCAGCAAGCCAAAGATGCAGCCAATGAAGTAGGCGCAGAAGGTAGCCACCGGCGCGTAGAAGAGGACCGTGCGGGAACCATAGATCACCCGCGAGAGAACGTCCCGTCCCAGTTGATCCGCACCCAGCCACAGGGTTTCGCCGCTCGCCGTGACGGTTCCCGGTGGCGCAAAGGGTTGCAAGGTTGCAGTTGGCGACACCGGTGCGATCAGGGGCGCAAAAAGCGCCACCAGGACCCAGAAGAGAATCAGGCCAAAGCCAACCATGCCGATGGTCGATTCACGCAGAAGCCCGATCCCGCCAAAGAGCGTTCGTAGCAGCGACCGCCTTCTTTCCGGTGGAGTCACGGCCTTGGCGCCGACGTCCTGAACCACCCTGCCCCTCCTCACTTGAAGCGAATCCGCGGATTGAGAAGCGTATAGCCAATGTCGGCCAGCATCTGCGTGCTGACGGCGACGAGAACGGCCACCAGTGTCGCAGCTTCCAGGAGATAGACGTCCTGGTTGAGTGCCGCCTCCAGGATCAGCGACCCAAACCCTTTGTAGGCAAAGGCGACCTCCACCACGATCACGCCGGAGAGCAGCCAGTTGATCTGCAACATGATGACCGTGAAGGGGGCGATCATCGCGTTGCGGAGCGCGTGACGCAGTATCACCTCGCGGTAGGGGAGCCCCTTCAGAACCGCCGTTCGGATGTAGAGTTGCTGCATCACCTCGGCCATCGACGCTCGGGTCATGCGGGCGATGTAGCCGAAGCCGTAAAGCACGAGCACCATGACCGGCAACACCAGCTCTACCGGGTTCCAGCCGTCCGACATTGCGGAGGTACCGGGTAGCCAGCCGAGCCAGGTGCTGAAAATCACCGTCAGCAGGACCGCGCTGGCAAACTCCGGGATCGAGGTGGAGATGACCGACGCAACTGTAATGCTTCGGTCGGTGCGGCTGCCTTCGCGCATGCCGGCGAGAACCCCGAGAGTGAGGGCCAGCGGCACCATGATGGCAAAGGTAGCTCCAGCCAAGATGGCCGTGTTGCCCAGCCGTGGCCAAAGGACGTCGGCAACCGGCGTTCGAAACCGCACGGACTGCCCAAAATCGCCGGAAAGCACATTCCCCAGCCACTCAACGTAGCGGACGTACCAGGGTCTGAGGTAGCCGTTGGCCTGCAGCCAGGCCTGAATCTGCTCGGCGGAAGTAAAGGGACCGAGCACGCGCCGCGCAACAGCTTCACCATTGATCTCCATGACCAGAAAGAGGATCAAGGAGATCGCGAACATGGTGAGCAGCATGTAGATCAGCCGCTTACCGATGAATATCAGCATGCTTGCATCGCCTCGGGCAGCAAGTCCCGCAAGTCCGCTTCAGGCGGAGAACGAAGCAGACCGGCGACAGCATCCCATAACAGGAACTGCCGCCGGATCGCGCCTGCCCGCACCGAAGCAGCCTTGCCTAGGCCTCGAGCCAAACCTGCTCGAGGTGGAACTCCCGCGCAAAGTGATAGGCAAAGCCATGTACGCCGTTGGTTCCAGCGGTGTAGATCTTCGTCCAGAAGGGGATGATGGCGATGGCATCATCCTGGATCATGGCTTCGAGCTGCTCGACGTAACTCTTGCGCTCTTCCACATCAACGGTGGCTTCCGCCTGATCCAGAAGCTTGTCGAACTCCGGATTTCTGTAGTTCGTCTCGTTCCATGCGCCACCGCTGCGGAAGGCGAGGCCCAGAACCTGCACGCCAAGCGGCCGCGTGGTCCATTGGGTGATGGAGAAGGGCCAGGTCGTCCAGCGCTCCCAGTAGGTGCCTCCCGGCAGGACCTCGACGTTGAGGTTGATGTCGCACTCGGCAAGCTGCTCACGCATCGCAAGCGCGATCGCACTCTCCCACGTCGGATCGTTCACCGTCTGGATAGTGAGATCGATCCCGTCGGGATAGCCGGCCTCCGCCAACAGTTGCCTGGCGCGCTCGACATCACGCGGTGGCAAGGCCAGCGGTACATACTCGGGATGAATCGGTGAAACGGGATGATCCTCGCCCGGAACACCCAGCCCCTGATAGGCAACTTCGAGAAGACGCGCGCGGTCCAATCCGGCCTGAATGGCCTGCCGCAGCGTCTTGTTGTCATAGGGCTCCTCGCTCACCCGCATGCGAGGCATCCCGACGATCGCGGTGGTCTTTTCGAAGAGCTGCAGGTTGGGCATGCCCTCAACCTGAGGAATCAGATTGATGTTCAGCGCATAGAGGATATCGACCTGGCCCGAAGCAAGAGCAGCAAAATGCGCGCTGGGATCTGCTCCAAGGTCGATATAGCGAACGCCATCCAGATAGACTTCCTCGCCCCAATAGTCAGCGGGGTCGCGCTTCTCGAACTCGGCGAGCTCACCGACGCGGATCTCGCGCAAAGCCCAGGGACCCGTACCGATCGGATCAGTCATCCAGCTTCCGCCGTTGGCGAGGGTCTCACCCAGCGAACGATGCGCAATCAGCGCCGGATAGTCCCCAAGACTTTCCGGGAACTGCAGCATGGGCCGCTGCAGGTTGAACTGAACCGTGTGATCGTCAACCTTAACGAGGGCATTGGGCGCTGGCTTGGTAACCTCATCCTCGGTCACCGTCAGGGCCGAAAAGCGACCCTGGTTGGAGGAGCCCACCGCCGGATCGAGCCAACGCTCGAAATTGGCGATCACGTCGTCGGCAGTGAAGTCATCGCCGTTCGACCATTTGACGCCCTTGCGCAGGTTAAAAGTCCAACGGGTGAGGTCGTCGTTCGGCTCCCAGCTTTCGGCCAGCAAGGGCTGTGCGAGGTTGTCGGTGCCAATCCTGACGAGGGATTCCAACGACATCCGCAGAAGATTGCCCTTCTCCGTCCAATCGATGATCGCAGGATCGCCGACTTCCATGACCGCCATGCCAACGCGCAAAACGCCCCCGCGCTGAGGCTCCTGGGCAAGAGCCTGCGGTGCCAGATCCTCTCCCAGGATCTTCCCGGCCATCGAGTAGGCGGCCGGAATAGACACCCCAAGCAGCACGGCCGTTCTCAGGAACTCCCGGCGATCGCACGCACCCGATTGCAGCTGTTCTTCAATTTTTGGCAGAAGCGGGTGCTTGCGCCCCGGAGCCTCTCCCTGGCGGTGATTGGACATGATTGTCTCCCCGTTCATGTTTGCGGACTGCATTGGCCCATTATTCTCGCCCGTTGTCCGGTGAGAATGTTATTGAGCGCCCGCATCGTCAGCATGGCAAGTGGAACACGCGCGCCGCCCCCCAAGAGAAACGCGAACCCTGCAGGAACGCACTTTTGGCGACGTATTTTCCCAAAGATACGGGCACCTTAGCAGAGACTATAGCCGAGAATAAAGGCTACATGTCGCACTTGCGACATCCCCACGCCTGCCAGCGACCCGGCGCTGCGGCCCTATCATACTGACTTACGCGGCTGGACAGCGCCGTTTCGCGCGTCGGCTAGAAGGGAATGAAGGCGTGCCGCTACTTCACGGAAGCCAGCGTCTTCATGACGAGGGCGACAAGGTCCACCTGGCGGTTGGTGCCAGTCTTCTCGAAGAGGTTTCGCAGGTGAAAGGCGACAGTTGTCTGGCTGATCTTCAGATCCTGCGCGATGTCCGCGGTGCGCCGACCCGCCACCAGTCCCCCCGCTACCTGGGCCTCTGCCGGCGTGAGTCCGAAGAGCGATGCCATCATGTGTTCCGGCGGCGCGGGCTGGCGCGCCGGGTCCGAGATAAAGATCGCGGCCATAGGCCGCCCAGCGTTCTGTCCGGGAAGCGAACAAATCACCAGCATGATCTCGCCATTGCAGTCAGGGCGCGGCAACGACATTCCGCGCATGATGTCGCTGCCGGCCTCGGCCGCCGCAACCGCCTCCGAAACCAGGCCCCGAAGACGCGCGCTCAGGTCGCTCGAGCCGGCGCGCAGATGCTGGCGCAGGAAGAAGCACCGCGAGGCATCGGCAAGGCGTTGGGCGGCGACATTGGCGAAAAGAACTTCGCACTCCCGGTTGGTCAAGATCACGCCAAAGCTGAGGAGATCGAGTACTTCGCCTTCCAGGCGCGAAAGGCCGCGCTCCTCCAGTGCAGGAGCCGCCTCCCCTCCCTCCACGCGGTGAAGGGCGCGAATACGTCGCGCCTGAGCTATCCGGGCGTCAATGCTTGCCAGCAGGAGATCGAAATCGATCGGCTTCACCAGATAGTCGTCAGCGCCTGATCGCTTGCCGGAGATCACCTCCGCGCGCTGATTGAGTGCCGTGAGGAACACAAAGGGGACGTCACCCAGATCGCGTCGGCGCTGACGCACCGTCTCCAGCACCTGGTAGCCATCCATGCCCGGCATCGAGATGTCGCAGAGAATCAGGTCGGGTCGAACGGTATCGAGAAGATCGAGGGCGCCTGGCCCATCAGCTGCGCCGATCGCCTCGTGCCCGGACGCGCGCAATTCCTCAAGGATGTCGGCTCGCAGTTCGGGTTCGTCTTCGACGCACAGGATCAGGCTTCTGGTCTCCTGGCCGCTGCTCGAAATCTCCATGAGTACTGCCCCCCTTAGGTTACTACTTAAGGTGCCGATTTTAGAGAAAGGAGCAATGGCCCACTGTGTCGGCGTTCGCCCCCTTCGATCAAAGGGGGACATCATTCGCGCTCTGCAGTAGAGGTTCGCGTCACGGGTTTAGAGCAGATCGCACCAAATCAGATTCACGAGGTGATCCGATTTGGTGCGTGAATCTGCTCTATCTATTTGATGTAGACCGGATTCACGCGTTTGACTGAACCCGAAAGTGGTTCAGATCAAACGCGATCCGGTCTCGAGTTACGGGATTACCGTCATGTGGGATTTCTCGATCGGGCAGGCGCTGGGACTGATGGCCCGTACTTTGCCCTTTATCTTGCTGCGCATGGCCGTCTACTTCGGCGTGGCGCTCGCCTACGTCCTGATGACGGGCTTAGGCGCCGGCATCGGGTGGGGCATCGGCGGCCTGGGCGATGACGATTTTCGCACGGGCGCCGCCTTCTGGGGCGGGGTCGCAGGTTTCACCATCATTGGGACGGTGATGTACTTCCTGCGAGAGTACACGCTCTATATCGTCAAGGCGGGCCATATTGCGGTGCTGGTCGAGCTGCTAGAAGGCAAGCAAATGCCGGAGGATCGTTCGCAAATTGCCCATGCCAGCAGCGAAGTGAGCCAGCGTTTTGGCCAGACCAGCGTGCTCTTCGCCATCGATCAACTCATCAAGGGCGTGTTGAGGGCCGTGACCGGCCTTCTGCGCGGCATGCTGACTATTCTCCCGATTCCGGGAGCGCGGCAGTTGGTGACCGTCGTTCATGCCTTTCTGCGTATCGCGATCGGCTTCGTCGACGAGGTGATCCTGGCCTATGCCATGCGAACGCGTGCGACGAACGCTTGGGAATCCGCCCGCGCCGGGCTCGTGCTTTACGCTCAGAACTACAAGCCGCTGCTCAAGAACGCCGCCTGGCTGGCGCTGATCGTCTACGGACTGTCCTTTCTCGTGTTCCTGATCATGCTCGCGCCCGCAGGCCTGGCCGTCTACATGATCCCCGGCGCCTGGTCCGCAGGCGGCATGATCTTCGCGCTGCTGTTCGCCTGGAGCGTCAAGGCTGCGCTGCTGGAGCCCTTCGCCATTACCTGCATGATGCAAGTCTACTTCAAGACCATCGAGGGTCAGGTTCCGGATCCGGCTTGGGATGCGAAACTCGAGAATCTTTCGAGCAAGTTCCGCGAGCTCAAGCAGAAGGCGGCCACGGCGCCCGCCGCCCCCGAACCGACGGGGTCGGCCGAAACCGCCAGCGCCTAGGGCGGATCGCATTTAGGTTTCCCTCGGGGACCCGATTTTAGGCGATCTACCCTAGATCGTCAGAGCTAGGCGGCTGGTGGCAAAGCCCCAGCCGCCGTCACCGCTGGCGAACACCGAGCAGCGGCTACTCGAAACTCCAGTTTTCATGCTCGATGCGGATCACCTGCGGAGCGCCGTCTTCGCTGCGTAGGAGAACGACAGCTCGTCGCGGGTGACCGAAATTGCGAAAGTCCACGTTGACGGTAACCAAGCCGCGGAACATCGGCTGTTCCGCATCACGCGCGACGTGCAGGTCGGTAATCTCCGCGTCCTGCGCATCGAAAAGGGGATCGGCCTGCAGCCCCTCGCGAGCCATTTTGGCCGCGAGTGGCGCTGTAAAAAAGTCGCCAGCACGCGCCGGATCCAGCGGACTGGTTGAACCGTCGCTCATGGCGCGCAGATGATCGCTGTACAGCTGCTGTACGAGCAGCTCCGCCGCTTCGACCACGTCTTGCACTTCATCGCCCGCGTGCATTTGCATATTGTGATCTGCCGTAAGATAACGCTGCGCCACCCAGCCCTCGATGCGCCAGTCAGCGCTTTGCATCAGGCACCAGCTTGGCGGCAGGGCATCAATCTCGGCCTCTGTCATCTTGAAGTAGTACTCGGCTTTGAGCAGCGGTACGCAGGTCACCTGCTGCAGTCCGCGCGCGTCAGGCGCGAAGTGATCGATCACCGGATACTCCGTGCCGGGCCCCATCCGCACGTTCAGCACGTCACCGCCTGCTACATCGACTACCCGCCAAGCATCCGGGCCGTCGGCGTCGGCCCAAGCGCCCCCATGTGATGCGAGCAGCAGTGCAGCCGCCGCCCCACAACTCCTGCAAAGAACATAACCTCTTCGCCCGCACTTGCGCATGCTCTACCCCTTTTGACGTGTTGAGCCTTAAAATCCGAGGGCTACCACGATAGGATGAAGCAGAGCCCCCTTCGAAAGAACGGGCGGTTCGTTGCACCTGCTCGACGACACCAAGAATTAAGAGAGCATGAACAGCGCGAGGGAAGTGTGGCGCATCAAAGCAGCAGGCGACCAGTTTCTAGAACGCTAGTGTCCCTGCTCTTGGGCCTTGCGACGAGTGCAGCAGTTACCCTTAGCTCGGCCGCGGGGGAACAGTTAGGTGAACCGGTCGGGGAAATCCTGCTGGAGATCGAGGGGAATATCGAGCAGACAAACGGCGATCAAGGCGCCCTGCTGGACCGAGCGTTACTCGAGCAACTCCCTCCTGCAGTGCTGAACACCTCAACGGTGGTAACCGACGGGGTAAAGCGCTTTGAGGGCTTCTACATGCGAGACCTGCTGGCATGGCTGGGAGCCAATGGTGAGACGGTGACCGCCCGCGCGCTCAATGACTATGTGATCGACATTCCCATCGAAGACTTCACGCGCTTTGATGTCATTGTCGCCACCCACATGGACGGCAAGCGCCTCAGCTCGCGCGACAAGGGCCCGCTTTGGATCGTCTATCCGCGAGACGACCACGAAGAATTGCAGGATCTGCGTTACGACTATCGCTGGGTCTGGCAACTCGATTACCTCAAGATTCAATGAGGATTTGGCGGGGCGTACTCGCCCACCCCTTCAGCCTTGCCACGATCCTGATCTTCACCGGCCTGCTTGCCTTCGCCCTCTGGCGACTTACGGATACCGAAGCGACGCTGCGCAACCGGGCTGGCGACAACATGCTGTGGGCCATCTCTCAGGCTCAGATTGCCGCACAACGCCTCGATGTCACCCTCAGTCGCGCGCAGGTGGCCGCAGAGGAAGCCGATGACCTGCGCCTTCGCTACGACGTACTGCTCAGCAGGCTCGCGCTGCTGGAAGCTGGCCCGCAACGCCGCTACCTTTCCGATCTGGGCCATTCCGAGAGGATTTCGGCGCTGGCTGAAGAGGTTTATGCGGAAGAGGAAAAATTCCTCTCGGCCGCTGATGAGGGTCTGCATGACCTTCTCGAACAGCTAGCCCACGAGTTGGGTGTGGCTGCCAATCGGGCGATGGTCGCACAGTGGGATGAGACGGGCGCTCAGCTCGAGCGGCAGCACGAAGCGATTCTGCAAGTTATCGCTGCGGTGGTGGTAATCCTCGCACTTGGCGCCCTCATCTCCTGGCGCATGCTGCTGGCCCTCCACGCGGAACAGCAGGCGCAAATGTCGCTGTTACGCGAGCAGGAGACCCGGGAAGCCTATCGCAACTTTGTGGCGCTGGTCTCTCACCAGTTTCGCACGCCCCTTTCCGTCATCGATTCCTCGATGCAGCGCATTCTGCGCAGCGGCTCCGCGATGTCTCATGAGGATATTGCCGAGCGTGCGCAGCGTGTGCGCGACAGGGTGAAGAACCTGACGGACCTGATGCAGGCGACGCTCGATTCCATGAAACTGGAAGTAGGCCAGGTTGAGACCGAGCAGGTGGAGTGCAGCATAGCCGCGGAGCTCGAGGTCGCGCGTCAGCAACAGCTGGAAGCAAGGCCCGAGCGAACGATCCGGATCGAGATAGGCGATGAGGTGCCTGCACGCATTCGCACCGACCCTTTACTGTTGCAGCAGATCATCGGCAACCTTCTCGCAAATGCCCTGACCTACTCTCCTCGCAGCGAGCCCGTAACGATCCGGGCGAGCGCGCGCAGCAATCACCTGCGCCTGGATATTGAGGATCGGGGAACGGGAATCCCGGAGAAAGAGCAGCAGTTGCTGTTTCAGCCATTCTTTCGCGCAAGTTCCGCTGCAGGTGTCCAGGGCGTGGGTATTGGCCTCCACCTTTCCCAGCGCCTTGCTCAAGTGCTCGGCGGCGAGCTCACCTTCCATAGCCGGCAGGGTTTCGGCTCCACGTTTACCCTTGAATTGCCAATCTGAGATGCTCCAGGTCAGAAGCCGAACATCAGAATCAGGACGAGGCCGATGGGAAGCGCAATAAGGCGGCGAAGAGGCTTACCTGCCTCCCCGATCATTCCGTACGACACGAGGGTAAGACCCACGCCGACCTTGAGACTGGCCAAGAGGGCCAGCAGAGGCTCTGCGCCCAGGCTCAGCAGGGTTGGATTGAAAACGAAGGCCAGCGGCACCAGGAACAGCCCGACACCAAGCTGTAACGCCTTGCCGGAAACCTGTAGCCAGGGGCACTTAGCGATCGCGGCCGCGATAAAGACGTTGCCGCAAACCGGTGGCGTGATGGTGCACAAGAGCGCGTACCAGAAGACGAAGAGATGCGCATAGAGCTCCGGCAGGCCAACCTCGACCAGCGCGGGACCTGCAACCGCGACGCAGATGATGTAGGCCGCGGTTGTCGGCAGCTCCATGCCCAGCACGAGGCTCGCAAGTGCCGTCAGCAGAAGCACCGCCCAAAGCTTGCCACCCGAGACCGACAGGATCGCGGAGGTGAGCTTTACCCCGAGGCCAGTCATGTTGAAAACGCCGACGATGATGCTCGCGCAGATGATGATGGCGGCAATGGTTGCCACCTGCTGCGACCCTGAGATCAGCGCCTTCTGAGTTCGCTTCCACCAGCCTCCCAGCGAAATCTGCCCATTGTCCTGGATGAAGAGCATGAGCCAGGTGGCGAAAGTCGCAAAGACAGCCGCAAAGGAAAGGGTGTAGTTGGTGAAAGCGAGTGAGCCCACGAGGATCGCAAAGGGCACCAGGAAGAAGGGTACCGTTCTTGCAACGAGCGCCCAGCCAGGAAGCTCCTCCGGGGTCAA
>JAJUFM010000004.1 GCA_029265995.1 Rhodospirillaceae bacterium
GGTCTTTCTCGTGTAATCGAGCGCGGAACCAAGGCCATCGACACGCTGCTCAGCTTTGCCCTTTTCTCGATCCTTCCGACCTTTCTTGAGTTAGGCCTCACCAGCGGCATTCTCTGGTGGCTCTATGGCTGGGAAGTAGCCCTCATCGCCTTTGCCACGGTCGTTATCTACGTCCTCTATACCTATCGAGTGACAGAGTGGCGCGTGCGTCTGCGCCGGGAAATGAATGAAAGCGACCAGCGGGCCAACACGCGCGCCATCGACTCCCTGCTGAACTACGAGACCGTCAAGTATTTCACGGCTGAGGGTCGAGAAGCCCTGCGGCTAGAGGAGGGCTTACGCGCCTATGAACGCGCCGCGATAGCTTCCAAGACGAGCCTGTCTCTGCTCAACATCGGGCAAGCCGCCATTATCGGTACGGGCGTGGCCAGCCTGATGATCCTGGCCGCCGTGCGCGTCCAGGGCGGCGCCATGACCATCGGAGACTTCGTCGCGATCAACGCCTACATGATGCAGCTCTCTCAACCGCTCAACTTCTTCGGCTTCGTTTATCGGGAGGTAAAGCAAGCGCTGGTCGACATGGAGACCATGTTTTCCCTTTTGCGGGTAGATCAGGAAGTCAGCGATCTCCCCAGCGCGCCCGCCCTTCGGATCAAAGGGGGTCATCTGGAGTTCGACCAGGTTCACTTCGCTTACAGTGCCGACCGACCGATCCTGAAAGGCGTCTCCTTCGACATTCCGCCAGGCAAGACGGTCGCGGTGGTGGGCTCAAGTGGCGCTGGCAAATCGACCCTCTCGCGTCTGCTGTTTCGCTTCTACGATGTGAGCGGCGGCGCGATCCGCATCGACGGGCAGGATATTCGAGAGGTTTCTCAATCGTCGCTGCGCGCAGCGGTCGGCATCGTCCCACAGGATACGGTGCTCTTTAACGACACGCTGGCCTACAACATCGCCTACGGCAAACCTGGAGCAACCCTGAAGGAGGTCGAGGAGGCTGCCCGGATCGCGAGCCTCGACCGCTTCGTCGCGCAGCTCCCGGAGGGCTATGACACCATGGTGGGAGAGCGCGGCCTGAAATTGTCAGGCGGCGAAAAGCAGCGGGTGGCCATTGCTCGCATGGTGCTCAAGCGGCCCGCTCTCATCGTATTCGATGAGGCGACTTCCGCGCTGGATAGCAAAACGGAGCAGGAAATCCTCGAGGCGCTGCGCGAGGTCAGCCGGGGACGCACGACACTCGTGATCGCCCATCGCCTTTCCACCATCATCGACTCCGACGAAATAGTGGTGCTCGATGCGGGACGTGTGGCTGAGCGTGGCACCCACTGGCAGCTGCTGCAGAAGAACGGTCTCTATGCCGCCATGTGGCAAAGGCAGGCGGAGGGTGCTGAAGCGGGCCGAGACAATACTCCCCTTGTGGCAGCACACTGAGAAAGAAGCTGTGGCCTGAAGTGTCCCCTTCTCTGCTAAAGCGGATGCACGCTTTTCTGCGAGCTTCCCGGATCTAAAGGCACGCTTCTCGCATCATGCTGCAGTTGCTGGCGCTCAAAGCCGAGCACGACAAAGAGGGCAGCCGCCAAGGGTAGCAGCAGATACAGCAAGCGGAACACGAGAAGTGCCGCGAGGATGTCTGCGGAATCCATTTCCGGCAGCCCGGTAATGAAGGCAATCTCAAGAACTCCAAGACCGCCAGGCGCATGGGACAAGAGAGCCAGGGAGAAGGCAATCAAGAAGATTCCCATGACCGTAAAGAACCCGGGATTGCCCGCTTCGGGCAGCGCGAAGTAGACAATGGCTCCCGCCGCCACGATCTCCATCGGGCCAATGAGCAATTGCCATGCGGCGATCGAAAGTCGCGGATAGTAGATGGAGAAGTTGCCGATCCGCAGCGGTTTGAAGGTCAGCGCGCTGCCCAGGATGTAGAGCCCCACCAGGGACAGTAGAAAAAGCCCGCTAAGCGACGAAGCTTCGAGCGGCAAAACATCGATGAAACGTTCGGCGACATTCGGCTGAAAGATCAGCACGAGACCTGTCAGGAGGATCACCCCAAGCACGAAGGTGAAGGAACAGAAGGCAACCAACACCCCCACTTCCGCCGCGCTCAGCCCCTTGGCCGAGTAGGCTCGGTAACGGACTATCGATCCGGAAAAGACGGAAGCACCGATGTTGTGGGAAAGGGCGTAGGTCGTGAATGAGGTTACCGTTTTGTAGGTCCAACTGATCCGTCGCCCGAGATGGCGCAGCGCCAGATGATCGTATCCGGCCAGGGCGGCATAGGCCGCCACCGTCGCAAGTCCGCACAAGAGCCAGCTCGCGCCAGATATGGCAACCAGGCTCTCCCAGAGTTCGTCAAGCGACAGCCCCTGCAGTTCATGGTACAGCAGCCACGCGGAGAACCCCACCGCGCCGAAACCAACAACCATCCAGCCATAGCGTTTAATCTGCATGCTTTTGATCTAAAGCTCGCAGCGGCCTTGACTGCTCAAACCACACAGTAGCGCGCCCTGATGAACCACTTTCCTTCGCTCACGTCTTTTAACAGAAAGCGCCAGAGGACCTAAACCGCCTTGCCACTTCAGCCGAATATGGGCGGTCAAATATGGTGATAGTCAGGCAGCTTGGGGGACATTTGGTTAATTTCTCGGATGCGCCTGACAGCAATGAAGTCTGGGAAGCTGCTGTCACCCGGAACAAGCTTTAGATAATGGGGTTCCCGCAGGATGAGGCTCTTCTGGCAAACAATCCCCGCAGCAAGCGTGAGACGCTTGCGCCCAGTTTTGATCGTCCTGCTTATCCTGCTGCTCGGGGCTGGCCCGTCCTTCGCCCAGGATGAAGCCGCGACACAGGAGTCGCAGGATTCGACGCAAGATTCGACGACCGTCGGCGCGTCCGAAGGTCAACTGCCGGATGCCCGGACCACCTCGCAGGCCATTCAGCTCAAGGGAGAGGAGATCCGCTTCACCGCGACCGCCGGCTCTCTGGTGCTGCGCGATGAGGAGCAGACGCCAGAGGCAGAGCTCGCCTATATCGCCTACACCAGCGACAGCCATGAGGCGGCAGAGCGGCCGATTACCTTTGCAGTGAACGGGGGACCTGGCGCCGCCTCCGCCTATCTGCACCTGGGCGTTCTGGGGCCCTGGCTGCTCCCGATGGACGAAGAGAGAATAGTCCCTTCCCAGCCCATCGCGCTTGTCGAGAATTCGGAGAGCTGGCTGACCTTCACGGATCTGGTCTTCGTCGATCCCGTTGAGACCGGGTTCAGCCGTCTGCTCGATAGCGCGCAAAGCCTGAGACAGCGTTATCTTTCGGTGGAAGGCGACATCGATGCGCTCGCCCGCTTTGTCACGGACTGGCTGGTGAAGGAAGGCCGGCTGGCCTCGCCCGTCTATTTCGTAGGGGAGAGCTATGGCGGCTTTCGCGGGCCTCTGCTCGCGGAGGCGCTGCAAACGGATTACGGCATCGGGCTTAGGGGCCTGGTGCTGCTCTCCCCGGTTCTGGACTTCGGGTGGTGGACGCAGCCAGATCACTCGCCCATGCCCTTACTATCCAGCCTGCCGTCCGTCGCCGCCGCCGGAATGGAACGGGCCGGCAGCTTTTCCGAAGAGAAGCTCGTGGCGGTAGAAGACTACGCCGCAGGGGACTTCGTGGTGGATCTGCTGCGCGGGGTGCAGGAGGAAGAGGTGCTCGATCGCCTAGCCGACAGGCTCGCCCAGATCACCCACCTCCCCCGCGAGCTAGTACGCGACCATGAGGGACGTCTCGACATGGAGACCCTGGTTCAGGCGCTAGGGCAAGAGGAAGACCGTATTGCCAGCCCTTACGACACCACCATCCTTGGCGATGCGCCGCTGCGGGGAAAGCGTGCAGGCCGGGCGGCGGATCCTGTACTAGACGCCATGACGGCCCCGCTGACCAGCGCCATGCTGGCGCTCTATCGCGACCGTCTCGAATGGCTGCCGGAGCGGCGATACCACCTGCTGAACCGGAAGGTGAACGGCAACTGGAGCTGGCGCAGCGGCCGCAGGCAGCCGGAAGCCGTGGGCGCGCTGCAGCGAGTTCTGGCGCTTGATCCCGCGTTCCAGGTGCTGGTGGTGCATGGCTATACCGACCTGGTCACGCCCTACTTCGCCAGCGAGCTGATCCTTCGCCAGCTCCGCGACTTCCCCGATCCGGAGCGGGTGCGACAGGAAAACTACCGCGGCGGGCACATGTTCTACAGCCGCGCCGCCTCCCGCCGGGCCTTCCGCGACGATGCAGCGGCACTCTACGAGAAGCCGTCATCAGAGCGGTAGTTAGGCCACCGTCTTGTCCTTGTAGGCACAGAGATCCTCGACAATACAGCGGGGGCAATCGGGCTTGCGCGCCTTGCAGACGTAGCGCCCATGGAGAATGAGCCAGTGGTGGGCGTGCAGGCGCCGGTCGGCCGGCACTACCTTTTCCAGCTTCTTCTCCACGTCGAGCACCGTCTTGCCCGGCGCAAGGCCGGTACGATTGGAAACGCGAAAAATATGGGTATCGACCGCGATGGTGGGCTGCCCAAAGGCAATGTTCAGGACAACGTTGGCCGTCTTGCGCCCGACGCCGGGAAGCTTTTCCAGCACCGCACGCTCCCGAGGTACCTCGCCGCCATGCTCTTCGACGAGGATCCGCGACAGGGCAATGACGTTCTTCGCCTTGGTGTTGAACAGGCCAATCGTGCGGATATGCTGCCTTACAGCCTCCTCCCCAAGCGCAAGCATCTTCTCCGGCGTGTCGGCAACCGCAAAGAGTCCGCGCGTCGCCTTGTTCACGCCGACGTCGGTGGCCTGGGCAGAAAGCACCACCGCGACCAACAGGGTATAGGGATTGCTGTACTCCAATTCGCCCTTGGGCTCGGGGTTCGCCGCTGCCAGGCGGTCAAAGAAGGTAACGACGTCGGCCTTGCGCATCAGGTACTTCTATCTCCATGGGGAAGCTTGGCGAGGATTGGTCACCGATATGATCTGTTGGCGCACCACGCGGACAAGCCTATCCTACTGACATGAGCAGTTCACCTCATGCCATAGCGGGGGAACAGGAGGCCATCTTTGACGCCATTCTGACGCCCTACCGCAGCCTGTCGCCCAAGGCCTTTCTTCTTCTGATGTGCGGCCTGGCGGCGCTCGGTTTCTGTCTGAGCCTGGTCTTCTTCCTGAACGGCGCTTGGCCCGTCATCGGCTTCATGGGGGTCGAATGGTTCCTGCTCTACCTCGCCTTCCGCATCAATTATCGGCGGGCCAAGAACTATGAAAGCCTGGTGCTGACTCGAGACAAGCTGGAAGTTCAACGGGTAGATCACTGGGGGCGCGAGCAACGTTGGAGCTTTCAGCCCTATTGGCTGCAGGTACAGCTGCTGCCAGCCGACGCCCCAGACCCTGATCTCGCTCTCACCAGCCATGGGCGGAGCATGATCATTGGTGGCTTTCTTGCCCCTGAGGAAAGAAAGAGTCTGGCCGCCGCCCTTAACAGCGCGCTGGCCCGCGTGCGGAGCGGTACCTAGCTTTTGGTCGGGAGCGAGACGATCCGCGCTAAAACTCCACCATATCGCGGAATGAGATGATGTTCATCGTCACCACGACGTAGATCGCGATCCAGATTACGATCGAGATCAGCGTGGTGATCAGTGCCTTGCGCCAGAGCATCGGCTTTTCCGGCGCGCCGCGCTCGTGTCCTTCCTCAGGATTCTCGACCGGCCGAACGCCCCACGGCAGGACCGTGAAAAGCACCAGCCACCAGACACAGATGAAGACGACGATGCCGTTTACCCAAGTCATGTCGAACCGCGCCTAGACCTGTTCCAACTCGACGAGGGTGCCGCAAAAATTCTTGGGGTGCAGAAAGAGCACCGGCTTGCCGTGCGCCCCGATCTTCGGCTCTCCATCGCCCAGTACCCGCGCGCCTTGCGACTTGAGCTTGTCGCGCGCTGCCAGAATATCCTCGACCTCATAGCAGACATGATGGACGCCGCCACTGGGATTGCGCTCCAGAAAGGCCTGGATCGGCGATGCATCGCCCAGTGGCTGCAGCAGTTCGATCTTGGTATTTGGCAGTTCCACGAAGACCACCGTGACACCATGATCCGGCTCCTCCTGCGGCGCCGATACCCGCGCCCCGAGAGTGTCACGGTAAATGGCCGTTGCTGCCGCAAGGTCCGGCACCGCGATGGCTACGTGGTTGAGACGACCGATCATTTGTCCTCCTCGTCGCTCCGGTCTCAATCGAGCCGGATCAACTGAACCTCGACAATCGGCTTCTTGCCGAGTTCACGCTGCAAGGCGCGGCGAACCGCCACGCGCAAGGCCTCCTGCAGGATGCCGTCCTGCCGCCTCTCGTGGCGAGATAGCTTATGAAGCGCGCTTTCGATCGCCTGGGCTGCCGCGGCCTCGACCTCAGGCTCTTCCTCGGCATCATAGAGACCCTGCGCCGCAAAGCGCGGCTCGACCAGCAAGCCGCCCGCACGATCGACGACCACCGCGACCGCTACCGATCCGTTATAGACCATCCGCCGACGGTGGCGCAGTACCGGCGAACCCACCGGCCGCAGCACTTTCCCATCTACCGCCAGCCGCCCCGCATGAACGTTGTCGACGATGCGCGCAGGGCCAGGCGCAAGCTGGATCATCGCTCCATTGCTGCCGATCACCGTCTCTGGCACCTGGCAACGCCGAGCCAGTTCGGCGTGAGCATGCAGATGCCGTGTCTCACCATGCACCGGGATCGCAACCTTCGGCTTCACCCACTGATACATGTCGATCAATTCCTCACGGCAAGGGTGACCTGAAACGTGGATCGGATCTTCTTCTCCCGCGGTCACGATCTCGATACCCCGCTGGGCCAGCAGGTTGTAGAGAGCCTGAATCGACTTTTCGTTTCCTGGAATGACACGCGAGGAAAAGAGAACAGCGTCCCCAGGCGCCAATGTCACTTCCGGGTGATCGTCGTTGGCAATGCGCCAAAGAGCGGCGCGGGGTTCTCCCTGGCTGCCGGTACAGAGAAGAAGAACTTCCTCTCGCGGCAGGTAGCCAATGTCGCGAACATCGAGAAGGGGCGGTATGTCTGTCAAATAGCCGGCGTCCCGCGCTGCCGCCACGATGCGATGCATCGAGCGCCCCACAAGGGCGACGCGCCGGCCCTGCGCCTCTGCCACCCGCATGACCGTTTCAAGGCGCGCGACGTTGCTGGCGAAGCAGGCGACCGCAACACGGTTCTTCATGCGCCCCACGACCTTCTCAAGCGCCTCACGCACGTCCACTTCGGATCCGGCGCGCCCTGGGTCCAAGGCGTTGGTGCTGTCGCACACCATCGCCAGAACCCCTTCCTTCGCGATTTCGCGCAGGCGCTGGTCGTCGTAGTCCTCTCCTACCAGCGGGTCCGGGTCGAGCTTCCAGTCGCCCGTATGCACCACTGTGCCGCAGCTGGTGCGGATGATCAGCGCGTTTGGCTCTGGGATCGAATGGGTGAGCGTGACCAGTTCGATGTCGAAGGGCCCGAGGGTGAAGCGGCTGGACAAGGGAATTTCGATGATCTCTGGCGGGTCGTCCACGCGGTCATCGGCGAGCTTGCGGCGGAGCAGGGCCGCCGTGAAGGGCGTCGCATAGATCGGGCAGCGCAGGTACTTCCAGAGGTAAGGGACAGCGCCGAGATGGTCTTCATGACCGTGGGTCAGCACCAAACCCACGAGGTCATCCGCCCGCTCAACGATAAAATCGGGATCGGGCATTACCACCTCGATCCCGGGCAGGTCATGCTCGCCGAAGGCCACCCCCAGATCGACCATCAGCCATTTGCCTGCATGGCCGTAGAGATTGAGGTTCATCCCGATCTCTCCGGTGCCACCAAGCGGCAAGAAGAAAAGCTCCTCCTTCTGTGGGGTTCTGGGATCGGCGATACGTTCAAGCTTCGGACTCATGCCCACCTCGTGAGAACTGTTATGGCCTCCCTTCCCTTCAGGGTTGGCGCGCTGCTCAAGCCGAACGCGCGCGGTGGCCTTCATAGAGGAGCCGGACGCCGCGCAGTGTCAGGTCCAGATCCACGTGATGGATGGCTTCGCAAACCGATTCGAAGAGAGGCGCAAGGCCGCCCGTGGCAATCACCTTGTGCTGGCACTGGCGCTCCTTGTCGATGCGGACGATGAGCCCTTCGATGAGCGCCACATACCCCCAGAAAACGCCGGACTGCATGGCCGAGACGGTATCATCCCCAACCACTTGCGGCGGCTTTCCGACGGGGATGCGGGGCAAGCGCGCCGCCGCCATATAGAGCGCCTCCAGGGAAAGGTTCACGCCCGGCGCGATCACGCCTCCGCTATAGCCGCCGTCGGAATCGATCACGTCGAAGGTCGTCGCTGTTCCGAAGTCGACGATAATCAAGGGGCCTGAGTAACGCGCGTGGGCTGCCTTGGCATTTGCCAGGCGGTCGGCGCCAACCTGATCGGGGCGCGAGATGCGTACCGGTATGTTCGCGCTTGCCAGCATTTCGTGAACGCTGATTGGTTCGCAGCCCAAATAGTTGCGGCTCAAGAGCTGCAGCGCTCGATCCGCCGCCGGCACAACATTGGAAAGCGCAACCGCCGTGACGTCGTCTGGGCCGAGATCCACCAGCCGCATGAGTTGCGTCAGCCAGACGGCGTACTCGTCGCTGGTGCGGCGAGGGTCGCTGGAGCAGCGCCACTCCCCGACCAACTTCTCTCCCTCATAGATCGCAAAAACGCCGTTGGTGTTGCCGTTATCGATCACCAGCAACATGGCCTTGCTCCGTCAAGTAGACCTCGCCGCTGGAGATACGGCGTTGATTACCGCCCTCCATCTCCAGAAGAAGACAGCCATCGTCGTCCAGATCCACGAAACGCCCGGACAGGGTTTCAGTCGGCAGGCGCACCTCGATCTGCTCCCCCAGGCCGGCCGCATGGCGAAGCCAGGTCTTGCGAACCGGCGCGAAGCCGTCATCTATCCAGCGGCTAACGCGGGAAAGAAAATGACGGCCGAAGGCTTCCAGGAGATCGGCCGCAGTGACGTCCTTGGGCACGCCTTCGTAATGCATGCTTGTTGCCGTCCGGCCGAGGTCGACTGGGAAGTGGGCCACATTCACGCCGCAGCCGAGCAGGAGAAACTCGAGCTCTCCATCGGCAGCCGCGCGAGATTCCAGAAGAATGCCGGCAACTTTGTTGCCCTGCAGCAGAACATCGTTCGGCCACTTGTAGGTGACTTCGATAGGCGGAGAGACAGTGCCGATGGCCTCTCCCATCGCCACGGCCGCGATAAAGCTGATCTGCGCGGCCTCTGCCAGGGGGACTTCAGGCCGGAGGATCAAGGTGAAATGGAGGTTCCCACGCGGGCTATGCCAGCTCTTGCCAAGGCGCCCACGCCCACTGGTTTGTTCCAGCGCCCAGACGAGGGTGCCCTCTTCGGCCCCCTCCTCCGCAAGGCGCCGCGCCTCGTCCATCGTCGAGCCAACTGACTCGAGCGCCACCAGCCGGTAGACGGGTGGCAGTTTAGGTCCTTCCCGCTGTTCCGGCGCGCTCATCGCGCCGCAATAAAGAAGGACTCGGCTGCCGCCGTCGCACCTTCCACAATGGGGCCTGGAATGAGAACGAAAACGGTGATGACGACCGTCGAGATCCAGAGAACGCTCGTCAGTTCGCGCCCGACCGGTTGATCGAAGCTGTCGGCAGCCTCGTCAAAATACATCACCTTGATAATGCGCAGATAGTAAAAGGCTGCCACTACACTGGCGAGGACGCCGATCACCGCCAGGGTGTGAAGGCCCGCCTCGATCGCCGCCATGAAGACGTAGAACTTGGCGAAGAAACCGGCCAGCGGAGGGATGCCCGCCATGGAGAACATCAGAATGGCCATGGCGAGCGCCAGCATCGGATTGGTCTTGCTGAGGCCGGCCAGATCCTCCACACCCTCGACCGCCCGTCCATTCACCCGCATCGCCAGGATGATGGCGAAGGACCCGACGGTCATGAAGAGGTAGATGGCCATGTAGACGGCGACACCGCGAATACCTGCCTCGTTGCCGGCCGCAAGCCCGACCAGCGCAAAGCCGACGTGGCCGATCGAGCTGTAGGCCATCAGTCGCTTCATGTTGCGCTGCGCGATCGCTGCAACCGAGCCCAGGATCATGGAGGCCAGGGAGATGAAGACTACGATCTGCTGCCACTGATCGACCAGATCGATAAAGGGCCCCATCAGAACACGCACCAGCAGCGCCATGGCTGCCACCTTCGGCGCGGCTGCCAGGAAGGCGGTAACTGCGGTTGGTGCGCCCTCGTAAACGTCGGGCGTCCACATATGAAAGGGTACAGCGGAGATCTTGAAGGCCAGGCCAGCTGCGATGAACACCAGCCCGACGATAAGGCCGGTGGAGGGCAGCCCCTCCTGGTTCGCAAAGATCTGCCCCAGCGCCTCGAAGCTGGTCGTCCCGGTAAAGCCATAGACCATAGACAGGCCATAGAGCAGCATGCCGGACGCAAGCGAACCGAGGACAAAGTACTTCAGGCCGGCTTCCGACGAACGCAAGCTCTCGCGCCGGAGCGCGGCGACCACGTAAAGGGCAAGCGACTGCAGCTCTAGGCCCATGTAGAGGCTGATGAGGTTATTGGCCGACACCATCATCAGCATGCCGAGCGTCGCAAAGAGCAAGAGCACCGCATATTCGAAGCGCGCCATGCGCTCCTGGTCGATGCTGCGAAGCGACATGATCATGGTGAGGCCGGAGCCAATCAAGATCAGCAGCTTCATGAACTCGGTGAAGGCATCGTTCACGAAGAGGCCGTTGAAGGCCAGCTCACCCCGGCCGCCGCCGAAATAAAGCAGGACGGTCGCCAGCCCGATGGCCCCCACGGCCAAGGTGGCGACGGAGCGCGCTGACAGCTCGCGCATGAAAGCCCCGAGCATCAACAGGACGATCGCGGATAGAGCCAAGAAAACTTCCGGCAGAGCCGCGACTATATCAACTCCGATGCTCACAGGGCCCCTCCCCAGCTCTGCGGCAGCAGCTGTGCCAGAAGATTGGGCGCAGGCTGCTCACCCAGCGCAAGCTGGTAATTGTTGATCAGGTTCTCCACCGATGCGGACATGACATCCAGAACAGGCATCGGATAGATGCCGAAAATCAGCGCCAGCAGGATGAGCGGAGCGAAGACCGTCTTCTCTCGCCAGCCAAGGTCCAGCATTCGGCGCACATTTTCGCGGGTGATGACACCAAAGATGACGCGGCGATAGAGCAGCAGCATGTAGGCGGCGCCCAAGACCATGCCGGAGGCTACCAGCAGCCCCAGCCACGTCGAAATCTGGAAAGAGCCCATGATCACCAGGAACTCGCCGACGAAGCCGCTCGTCCCCGGTAGCCCGACTGACGCCAACATGAACACCATGAAGACCAGCGCGTAGCGCGGCATGTTGGAGGCCAGGCCACCGTAAGCGTCAATTTCGCGGGTGTGCAGGCGATCGTAAACCACGCCGACGCAGAGGAAGAGCGCGGCCGAAACCACACCGTGGCTCAGCATCTGGAAAATCGCGCCTTCAACCCCCTGCTGCGTCGCCGTGAAGATGCCCGCTGTCACGTACCCCATGTGCGCGACGGAGGAGTAGGCGATCAGCTTCTTCATGTCGTTCTGCACCAGCGCCACGAGCGAGGTGTAGATGATCGCGACAACGGAGAGCGTGAAGACCAGTGGCGTGAAGTAGGCAGAGGCCTCTGGCAGCATCGGCACCGAAAAGCGCAGGAAGCCATAGGCGCCCATCTTCAGCAGTACGCCTGCCAGGATCACGGACCCGGCTGTCGGCGCTTCCACGTGGGCGTCCGGCAACCAGGTGTGGACGGGCCACATTGGCACCTTCACCGCGAAGGCAGCGAAGAAAGCGAGCCACAGCCAGAGCTGCACGTTCCGCGGGATCTCCGCTTCGTAGATGAGGGTCGGAATGTCCGTTGTGCCGGTGATGAAGTAGAGGGTCAGCATGGCCAGCAGCATCAGAACCGAGCCGGCCAGGGTGTAGAGAAAGAACTTGAAGGCCGCGTAGACGCGCCGCACGCCGCCCCACACGCCGATGATCAGGAACATCGGAATCAGGACGCCTTCAAAGAAGATGTAGAAGGCGACGAAATCCAGCGCGCAGAACATCCCCACCATGAAGGTCTCGAGGACGAGAAACGCGATCATGTACTCCTTCACCCGCGTCTTCACGGAATCCCAACTGGCCAAGACGCAGAGAGGAACGAGCAGGGTCGAGAGCAGTACAAAGGGCATGGAGATTCCGTCCACGCCCATGTGATAGGCGATGTTGAGCGAGGGGATCCATTCCACTCGCTCCACGAACTGGAACTCCGCCGTCCCGCGCTCAAAGCCGAACCAGATGAAAAGCGACAGCAGGAAGGTGATGAGCGAGGTCCAAAGCGCCACGTAGCGGGCACTGGTCGCCACGGTCTCTTCATCACCGCGCGCGGTCAGGATGAAGAAAGCACCTACCAGCGGCAGGAAAGTAACGAGGGAAAGAAGCGGCCAAGTACTCATTGTGGGTCCCCCGTCACCCCATCGTCCGGAACATGTACCAGGTGATCAGCAGGACGACGCCGATCATCATGGCAAAGGCATAGTGATAGAGATAACCGCTCTGCAGCCTGACGGCGCGCTGCGCGAGATTGCGGGTAACGTTGGCAACCCCGTCCGGGCCGAGGCCGTCTATGATCGCTCCGTCGCCGGTCTTCCACAGTCCCTTTCCGATGAAGAAGGCCGGCCGCACGAAGAGGCGATCATAGAGCTCGTCGAAGTACCACTTGTTGTAGGAGAAGAGGTACAGAGGCCGCAGCCGCTCTGCCACAGTCGCCGGTAGCGCGGGCGACTTGATGTAGAAGAGCCAGGCCAGCGCGATTCCGATCAGCGTCACGATCATCGGCGCCGCCTTCACCCAGAAGGGCACGTGATGGGCTGCTTCGATGACATCGTTCAGCACGAAGATGGAATCCCCCCAGAAGGACTCGCGCCCGCTGCCCACGAAGGAGCCATAGAAGGCGATACCGGCCAGCACGGCGCCTGCCGCCAGGATGTAGAGCGGCCAAATCATCACCGGTGGCGACTCGTGGGCATGCTCCAGCGCCCGGCGATCCGCCGGCTCGCCGTGGAAGGTCATGAACAGCAGACGGAAGGAATAGAAGGCCGTCATCAGCGCCGCGATAATGCCCATCCAGAAAGCGAAGTCCCCGGCGGCAGACTGCGCAGCGTAGGCAGCCTCCAGCACGATATCCTTGGAATAGAAGCCGGCAAATCCGATGAAGCCCGGAATGCCGAAGCCGACCAGCGCCAGGCTGCCGATCCACATCAAGCCGTAGGTGATGGGAATCTTCCGATAAAGCCCGCCCATCCGGCGCATGTCCTGCTCGTCGTGCATCGCATGGATGACGGAGCCGGCGCCCAGGAAGAGCAGCGCTTTGAAGAAGGCGTGGGTCATGAGGTGGAACATCGCGGCAGAGTAAGCCGACACTCCGATCGCAAAAAACATGTAGCCCAGCTGCGAACAGGTGGAATAGGCGATCACCCGCTTGATGTCGTTCTGAGTCAGCCCGGCGGTCGCCGCGAAGAAGGCGGTCGCGGCGCCCACGTAGGTAACCACCTGAAGGGCAACAGGTGCGAACTCGAACATCGGCGACAGGCGGCAAAGCATGAAGACGCCAGCCGTCACCATCGTGGCCGCATGGATAAGGGCCGAGACGGGGGTTGGGCCCTCCATGGCATCCGGCAACCAGGTGTGAAGACCGAGCTGCGCCGACTTCCCCATGGCGCCCACGAAAAGCAGCAAGCAGATGGCGGTCAGGGCATTCGCCTCGATGCCGAAGATGTTGACCACCACGTCCATCCGCCCTTCGACCATTCCGAAGACCAGATCGAACTGGACGGCGCCAAAGAGAACAAAGGCGCCAGCCACGCCAAGCGCAAAGCCTACGTCACCCACACGGTTCACCAGAAAGGCTTTCATCGCGGCCGCGTTGGCGCTCGGACGGTCGTACCAGAAGCCGATCAGAAGATAGGATGCCAGTCCGACCCCTTCCCAGCCGAAGAACATCTGCACGAAGTTGTCTGCAGACACGAGCATCAGCATGAAGAAGGTGAAGAGCGACAGGTAAGCCATGAAGCGGGGGATCGACTTGTCCTCCGCCATGTAACCGATCGAATAGACGTGAACGATCGCCGAGACGATGGTGACGACGCAGAACATGACCGCAGTCAGGGTATCCACCCGCAGCGCCCAGGAGAGTTCGAAGGCGCCGCTGTCGATCCACGTTACCAGCTCTGTGGTGCGCGCATTGCCGCCAAGGGCAACATCGGCAAAGACGACGATCGAGAGCAGGGCGGATATAACCAGGCCGCCACTGGTGACGAGCTGCGCGCCACGGTCTCCGATGGCGCGGCCCAAAAAGCCCGCGATGAAAGCACCGAGCAGCGGCAGAAATACGATGAGGACGTCCAGCACCGTCTCAGCCCTTCATCAAGTTGATGTCTTCGACGGCGATGGAGCCCCGGTTCCGGAAGAACACGACCAGGATCGCCAGACCGATTGCCGCCTCAGCGGCAGCTACAGTCAGCACGAACAAGGTGAAGACCTGCCCAACGAGGTCGTTCAGATGCGCCGAAAAGGCGACCAGGTTGATGTTGACCGATAGCAGCAAGAGCTCGATCGACATGAGAATGACGATCACGTTCTTGCGGTTCAAGAAGATGCCCAAAACCCCCAGCGTAAAGAGGATCGCGGCAACGGTCAGATAATGCCCTAGCCCGATCTCCAACATCAGACCCCTCCCCCGCTTGGCATGTCCTTGAGCTCCACCGCATCGGTCGGCTTGCGCGTGACCTGGCGCGCAATGCTCTGGCGCCGGACACCCGGGCGCTGGCGCAGCGTGAGCACAATCGCGCCAATCATCGCCACCAGAAGGATGATGCCGGCAGTCTGGAAGAGGTAGACGTAATGGCCGTAGATGACGTTGCCGAGCGCCTCGGTATTGGTGACTTGCCCAGGGTCTGGAATAGGCATCCCCTGCCCCTCCAGGGTGCCCGGCGCCAATGTCCAGGCGCCCAAAGCCATGATCAGTTCGATGAGGAGGACAAGCCCTACCAGCGCGCCGACCGGCAGATACTGGAGAAAGCCCTGCTGAATTTCCGCAAGGCTGACGTCGAGCATCATGACGACGAAGAGGAAAAGGACCGCCACTGCCCCCACGTAGACCACGACCAGGATCATGGCCAGGAACTCCGCCCCCATCAGCAGGAACAGCCCAGCGGCATTGAAAAAGGCCAAGATCAGGAAAAGAACCGAGTGAACCGGATTGCGCGCCGAAATAACCATCACGGCAGACGCCACGACGATTGCAGCGAAGAGATAGAAGACGAGGCCGTGAATGATCATGGCGCGGCGCACCTCCTGACGACTGGCGGCTTGAACCCCTTCATCTCTTACTCTCTTCTCTCTGCTGCCCCTGGCATCGGGAGCAAGCGCCCTCAGCGATAGGGCGCGTCCTTCGCAATATTGAGCGCGATCTCGTATTCCCAGCGGTCGCCGTTATCCAGCAGCTTCTCGCGGTTGTAGAAAAGCTCCGCCCGAGTCTCGGTCGCAAACTCGAAGTTCGGCCCCTGCACGATGGCATCTACCGGACAGGCCTCCTGACAGTAGCCACAGTAGATGCACTTCGTCATATCGATATCGTAGCGGGTTGTCCGGCGGCTGCCGTCAGCGCGTGGCTCCGCCTCGATCGTGATCGCCAACGCCGGACAAATCGCTTCACAGAGCTTGCAGGCAATGCAGCGCTCTTCCCCGTTGGGATAGCGTCGCAGAGCGTGCTCCCCGCGAAAGCGCGGGCTCAAGGGGCCCTTCTCGTGCGGGTAGTTGAGCGTCACCTTCGGCCGGAAGAAATAGCGCAACGTCAGCCACATCCCGGCCAGAAGCTCGGTCAGGAAAAGACTGCGCACGGTACGATCGACGAAGGCCATCGTCAGTTACGAGCTCCGAAATTATCCGCGGGCCGGAAGGGCGCGCGGGTTAGCGGCGGCGCTACCATAGACGCGGAAGCGACCCATTCAAGTCCCTGCCTCACGCTGGAAGCCACCCAAAGGCGACCAGAGCGCCGGCGGTCAGGACCAGCCAGACCAGGGTGAAAGGCAGGAAGACCTTCCAGCCAAGACGCATGAGCTGGTCATAGCGAAACCGGGGGAAGGTCGCCCTCACCCAGAGGAAACAGAAGAGTACCAGGGCAACCTTCAGGGCAAACCAGACGACCCCGGGGATCCAGTTCAACGGCGCCACATCGAGCGGTGGCAGCCAACCTCCGAGGAAGAGGATGGTGGTCATCGCGCTCATGAGGATCATGTTGGCGTATTCGCCAAGGAAGAAGAGCGCGAAGCTCATCGCCGAGTACTCGACGAAGAAGCCGGCCACCAGTTCCGATTCACCTTCCGGCAAATCGAAGGGGGCGCGATTGGTCTCCGCCAGGGTCGAAATGAAGAAGATGACGAACATCGGCAGCAGAGGAATGGCAAACCAGACCGTCTGCTGTGCCATCACAATGTCCGTCAGCCGCAGAGAACCGACGCACAGCAACACAGTGATGATCACGAAGCCCATGGAGACTTCGTAGCTCACCATCTGGGCCGCCGACCGCAGGGCACCAAGGAAGGGGTATTTCGAATTGGACGCCCAGCCGGCCATGATGACGCCGTAAACGCCCAGGGAGGAAATCGCGAAGAGGAAGAGGATACCGACGTTGATGTCGGCGATCACCCAACCTTCCGCCACCGGGATGACCGACCAGGCGATCATGGCCAGGCTGAAGGTCAGAATCGGTGCCGCCAGGAAGACGATCCGGTTCGCGCCGGCCGGCAGAATGGTTTCCTTGAAGAGCAGCTTCAGGCCGTCGGCGAAGGGCTGCAAAAGGCCGAAGGGACCGACGATCTCGGGCCCCTTGCGCAGCTGCATGGCCGCGATGACCTTACGCTCAGCGTAGGTCAGATAGGCAACCGCTACCAGAAGCGGCACCACCATGGCCATGATCTGGGCGAGAATGATCAGCAGCGGCCAAGCATAACCGCTCCAGAGCTCTGTCACGATGCCCCTCCCCGGCAGACGTCGGCCTGCTTGTTTCGCATCATCCCCCTCATCCCTCGGTCCCGGTCATTGCTAGCTTGGGCATCACGAAAAGTTCGGTGCACTCGGCCATGGTCGGCGAGGCGCGACTGATCGGGTCGGTCATGTAAAAGTTGTTGACCGGCAAGGCGAAGGGCACGGGCACAGTGTCGCCCGCCACGCCGAACGCCTCCCAGGCAGCCGGGCGGACTTCATCGAGCCGCCCAAAGATCGGGTTCGCTTCAATGAGCTTCTGCCGCACCTCGCCCAGATTGTCATAGGGCAGTGGCTGGCCGACGATCTCGGAAAGCGCCCGCAGGATCGTCCAGTCCTCGCGGGCTTCACCCGGCGGGAAAACCGACAGGCGGCCGAGCTGCACGCGCCCCTCGAGATTGACGTATGTTCCGTTCTTTTCAGTGTAGGCGGCACCTGGCAAGATAATGTCAGCGCGGTGAGCGCCGGCGTCACCGTGATGGCCCTGATAGACCACGAAGGCTTCACCCAGGCGCGACATGTCGATTTCGTCAGCTCCCAGAAGCCACACCAGATCGATCTCGCCGCGCTCTGCGCCGGAGAGGATGCCCTCAAGGTCCCGTCCGCCCTCGCCTGGAACGAAGCCGAGGTCCAGGCCGCCCACGCGGCTGGCCACCCGATTGAGCAGATTGTAGCCGTTCCAGCCTTCCGGCGCGTCCGGCCCGGCCATACCGAAGGTTTCGGCGATCGATCGCGCCAGTGCCACGAGCGCCTGACCATCTGGCCGCGCCGCCACGCCACTGCCCAGGATCAGCATCGGCCGCTTCGCCTTCCGCAGAGTCTCGGCGAAATCGCCTTCGCCCCGCGCCAGGGCATGCAAGGCCTCTGGTCCGTCGCCAAGCCAGAGGGTCCTGTAGGTCAGGTCGACGTTTGGGCCGATCACTCCGACCGGCAAGCCGGTCTGCCAGAAGCGCTTGCGAATGCGTGCGTTCACCATCGCGGCTTCCCAACGGGGGTTGGTGCCGATCAGGAGGATGGCGTCCGCCTGCTCGATCCCGGCGATGGTGGTGTTGAAGAGATACTCGCTGCGAGGCGCACCCATGCCGCCGACCTTTGAACCGTCCTGGCGGCATTCCAGGTTGGGGCTGCCCAGGCCGGTCATGAAATCCTTCAGCGCCAGCATCGACTCGGCATCGCAGAGGTCACCCGCGATCGCCGCCATGCGCTCACCCGGCAGGCCGCGCAGTCGCTCGGCCACTGCCGTCAGGGCCTCCTCCCAGGAAACAGGGCGCAGCTTCCCATCGATGCGCAGATAGGGCCGATCGAGCCGCTGGCGCGACAAGCCATCGCGGACATGGCGCGTCTTGTCGCTGATCCACTCCTCGTTGATGTCCTCATGCAGGCGCGGCAGGACCCGAAGGACCTCCCGGCCGCGCGCATCAACGCGAATGTTGGAGCCGACCGCATCCATCACGTCGACCGACATGGTCTTCCGCAGCTCCCACGGCCGCGCCACGAAGGCATAGGGAGCGCTGGTGAGCGCACCAACCGGGCAGATGTCCACCAGGTTGCCGGACAGCTCGGAGTCGATGGCCCGCTCCAACGTGGTGATCTCGGCGTTCTCGCCACGGTTGACCATACCGATGTCCTCGACTCCGGCGATCTCCGTGGCAAAGCGTACGCAGCGCGTACACTGAATACAGCGGGTCATGATCGTCTTGATCAGCGGCCCCATGTACTTCTCGCTGACCGCGCGCTTGTTCTCCTCGAAGCGGCTGCGGTCGTAGCCGTAAGCCATGGCCTGATCCTGCAGGTCGCACTCGCCGCCCTGGTCGCAAATGGGGCAATCCAGCGGGTGGTTGATCAGCAGGAATTCCATCACGCCATTGCGCGCCTTCTGCACGGCGGGCGTATCGGTATGGATGACCATGCCCTCACCCACGGGCATGGCGCAGGAAGCGATCGGCTTGGGCGCGCGCTCCATCTCCACGAGGCACATGCGACAGTTACCGGCCACGGACAGGCGGTCGTGGTAGCAGAAACGCGGAATCTCGATCCCGGCCATCTCGCAGGCCTGCAGCACATTAACGCCGGCAGGCACCTCGATCTCGCGACCGTTGATCGTGATCTTGGGCATGGTGTTCTTCTCCTGGCGCCGCTGTTGCGGCTTACTCCGCGGCGGCCGAGACGCGCCCGGCCTTGTACTCGGCGATCCGGCGTTCCAGTTCCGGGCGGAAGTGGCGGATCAACCCCTGGATAGGCCAGGCAGCGGCGTCGCCCAGGGCACAGATCGTGTGGCCTTCGACCTGCTTGGAAACGTCCCACAGCATGTCGACTTCCTCAATCTCCGCCTGCCCCCGCATCATTCGGCTCACCACCCGGTACATCCACCCTGTGCCTTCCCGACAGGGCGTACACTGGCCACAGGATTCATGCATGTAGAAATGGCTGAAGCGCTGGATCGCCTCGACGATGTCGGCGGACTTGTCGATCACGATCACGGCGGCAGTGCCGAGGCCCGACTGCACCTCCCGGAGCGAATCGAAGTCCATCAGCACATCGTCGCAGATGTCCTTGGGCAAGCAGGGGACCGAGGAGCCACCCGGTATCACGGCCTGCAGGTTGTCCCAACCGCCGCGGACACCGCCGGCATGCTTCTCGATGAGCTCCCGCATGGGGATACCCATCTCCTCCTCCACGTTGCACGGCTTGTTCACGTGGCCGGAGATGGAAAAAATCTTCGTGCCCGTGTTCTTGGGCCTGCCCAGCGTTTTCCACCAGGCGGCACCGCGGCGCAAGATGGTGGGGGAAACGGCAACCGTTTCCACGTTGGTCACGGTGGTCGGGCATCCCCACACCCCCACAGCAGCGGGGAACGGCGGCTTCAGGCGCGGCTGGCCCTTCTTCCCCTCAAGGGATTCGAGTAGTGCGGTTTCTTCGCCACAGATGTAGGCGCCGGCGCCGCGGCTGACTTCAATATCGAAGGCCCAATCGGAACCGCAGGCATTCGGCCCAAGCAGACCGGCTTCACGCGCTTCCTGGATAGCGACTTCGAGACGTTGGATCGGCAGCCAATATTCGCCGCGCAGATAGATATAGGCCTTGTGTGCCCCCATCGCGAAGCCAGCGATCAAGCAGCCTTCCAGGAGCTGATGCGGGTCATTGCGCATGATTTCCCGGTCCTTGCAGGACCCAGGCTCCGACTCGTCACCGTTCACCACAAGGTAATGCGGTCGCCCGTCGTTTTCCTTCGGCATGAAGGACCATTTCAGGCCCGCCGGGAAGCCGGCGCCTCCGCGGCCGCGCAGCTCGGACTCCTTGATCTCCTCAATGATCTTCTCGCGCCCCATGGCCAGCAGGTCCTTGGTGTTGGACCAGATGCCGCGCTTGCGGGCCCCTTCGAGGCGCCAGTCCTGCAAGCCGTAGAGATTCAGAAAGACGCGATCCTTGTCCTGCAGCATCAGGTGGTCTCCTGGAGCGTGGTCAGCGTGGTCAGGCCACCCTCTGGCTCGGAAGAAATTCGACCGGTCTGGGATCCGGGCTGGGGCGCTTCGCCATTGCGCAGCGCCTTCATCACCGCCTTGGCGCTCTCAGGCGTCAAGTCCTCGTAGTAATGCTCGTTGCTCACCTGAAACACCGGGGCATTGCAACAGGCCCCCAGGCACTCGACCTCGATCACCGAGAAAAAGCCGTCGGCGCTCACTTCTTCAAAGCGGCTGACGCCGGCCTCCTCCATGCATGCCTTGGTGATCTCGTCGGACCCGCGGAGCCAGCAACTGGTGGTGCGGCAGACCTGGATCTGGTAGCGCCCGACGGGTCGCCGCTTGAACATGGTGTAGAAGCTGACAACCTCGTGCACGCGGATCGGCGCCATGTTCAGGAACTGAGCCACGTACTCGATCGCCGGCACCGAAAGCCAGCCATCGTTTTGCTCTTGCGCGAGGTAAAGCAGCCAGAGCACGGCGCTCGCCTGCCGTCCTTCCGGATAGCGCGCGATGTAGCTTTTCGCCTTTTCAATGTTCTCGGGCGTAAACTCGAAGTCTCCGGGTTGCGGCGGAATGTAGGTGGTAACCTTCATCGATCGATCTCTCCGAAGACAACATCCATAGAGCCGAGGATTGCCACGGAGTCAGCGAGCATGTGCCCTCGGCACACGAAATCCATCGCTGAAAGGTGCGGGAACCCTGGCGCGCGGATCTTGCACTTGTAGGGACGATTGGAGCCATCGGACACCAGGTAGACCGCAAACTCGCCTTTGGGAGCCTCCACCGCCGTATAGGTCTCGCCCGGTGGTACGTGAACGCCCTCGGTATAGAGCTTGAAGTGATGAATGAGCGCCTCCATCGAGCGCTTCATCTCACCCCGGCGCGGCGGCGTCACCTTCTGGTTTTCCACCATCACCGGCCCTTCGGGCATCTTTTCAATGCACTGGCGGATGATGACCAGGGACTGCCGCATCTCTTCCATGCGCACGAGATAGCGGTCGAAGCAGTCGCCGTTCTTGCCGACGGGGATCTGGAAGTCCAGCTCCTCGTAAACCTCGTAAGGCTGAGCACGTCGCAGGTCCCACGGCACTCCGGAACCGCGCAGCATCGGCCCGGTAAAGCCCCAATCGAAGGCATCCTCCTCGGACACGACACCGATGTCGACAGTGCGCTGCAGGAAGATGCGGTTGCCCGTCAACAACTCTTCTAGATCGTCGATCGTCTTAGGGAAGGTGTCGCAGAAGCGGCCGATGTCTTCCAGCAGGCCAGTCGGCAGATCCTGATGGACGCCGCCCGGACGGAAATAGGCCGCGTGCAGGCGCGCCCCCGAGACCCGCTCATAGAATTCCATGATGCGCTCGCGCTCCTCAAAGCCCCAGAGAAGCGGCGTCATGGCGCCTACGTCGATCGCAAAGGTCGTGATGTTCAGCAAGTGATTGGCGATCCGCGTCAACTCGGCGAAGAGCACGCGGATGTACTGGGCGCGTCGCGGAGCTTCGATGCCCAGAAGCTTCTCAGTCGCCAGGGCAAAAGCATGCTCCTGGCTCATTGGGCTGACATAGTCAAGCCGGTCGAAATAGGGCAGCGCCTGAAGATAGGTCTTGTATTCGATCAGCTTTTCGGTGCCGCGGTGCAGCAGTCCGATGTGGGGATCGGCACGCTCGATCACCTCGCCGTCCATCTCCAGCACCAGACGCAACACGCCGTGCGCTGCCGGATGCTGAGGACCAAAGTTAAGGGTTAATGGCTTGATTGCTGCTTCCGCCATCAGGCCTTGCCTCCATCCTCATGCTCGGCAGTCTCCGCCTTCTCATCTCCCGGAAGATGCAGGATGCCTTCCCACGGACTCTCGAAATCGAAGCCGCGAAATTCCTGTTTGAGCTGAACCGGCTCATAAACCACGCGCTTCATTTCCTCGTCGTAGCGAACCTCTACATAACCAGTGAGCGGAAAGTCCTTGCGCAGCGGGTGCCCCTCAAAGCCGTAATCCGTCAGGATGCGGCGCAAATCCGGATGATCGGTGAAAAACACCCCATAGAGATCCCAGACTTCGCGCTCGAACCAGTTGGCGGCGCTGAAGACCCCGCAGAGCGACGGTACAGGAGTTTCCTCATCGGTCGGCAGCTTGAGCCGCACTCGCCGGTTATGGCTCAGCGAGAGCAGGTTGTAGACGACCTCGAAGCGCTGCTCGCGCTGAGGATAGTCGACCGCCGTGACATCCATCAGCTGCTTGAACAGCGCGTTGGGATTGTCCCGCAGGAAGGTTGCCAGGGAAACGAGATGCTCCTGGTCCGTCCAGAGTATCAACTCTCCGCGGAACTCCTCAGCGTGGGTGACCGCACCTGGCAGCGATACCTCCAGGAGATCGACCAGTTCCTTGTGGGCAGGATTCATTCTCGTCTCGTCGCAGTGACTCGAAACTGATGGCTCATCGGGGATCAGCGGGCGATCACCGCCTGGCGCTGGATCTTCTTTTGAAGTTGCAGAACGCCGTAAAGCAAGGCCTCGGCCGTTGGCGGGCAGCCCGGGACGTAGATATCAACCGGCACCACCCGATCGCACCCCCGCACGACCGAGTAGGAATAGTGATAGTAGCCGCCGCCATTGGCGCAGGAGCCCATGGAAATGACCCAACGAGGCTCGGCCATCTGGTCGTAGACCTTGCGCAGCGCCGGCGCCATCTTGTTGCAGAGGGTTCCCGCGACGATCATCACGTCCGACTGCCGGGGACTTGGGCGGAACACAGTGCCAAAGCGATCCAGGTCATAGCGGCTGGCCGCAGTATGCATCATTTCGACGGCGCAGCATGCCAGGCCAAAGGTCATCGGCCACAGGGAGCCGGACTGGGCCCAGGCGGCCAGCCGATCCATCTGGGCAACGACAAAGCCCTTTTCCTGTATCTCATCGGTAACGCGGCTGAGCACCTGATCCTGCTGCGCTCCCCGCGGCAAAGCTGCCCCTTGGGGCTGGGTGATCACTCCCATTCGAGCGCCCCCTTCTTCCACTCATAAACAAAACCAATCGTCAGCAGCCCGAGGAACACCATCATCGACCAGAAACCGAACATACCGGTGTCCGAAAGCGTGATCGCCCAGGGGAAGAGAAAGGCGACCTCAAGGTCGAAAATGATGAAGAGGATGGCGACGAGGTAGAAGCGCACATCGAACTTAGAGCGCGCATCATCGAACGCTTCGAAGCCGCACTCGTAGGCCGAGACCTTCTCGCTGTCCGGCCGTTGACGGGCGACGAGGTAAGATCCCGCGACCATCACGATTCCAAGGCCCAGCGCCACGCCGATGAAAATCAGGATCGGAAGGTACTCTACCAGGATTGGATTCATCTCCTGCCCCTCGGGTAAGGTTTCACCGCCCGCCTTTCGGCGCGCGATGCGGAACTCCTCCTCTTCGCCTTTCTTCCGGCGCAGCTGGTACAGAGTTCTCAGCGCTCGACCGCAGCGAAACGAAACGGCTTGTGCGCGGCGCGACTATAGGCTGACCGCCCCGGCGGGGAAAGGGGCGAATGGCGCATCGAAAGCCTGCGCAAACCGCGACGACTGAAGGCTTTAGCTCAGCGGCGCTGTGCTTGCAATGTCTTGGGGATTTCGGTCTGAGGGTGGCGGGAGTGACGGGACTCGAACCCGCGGCCTCCGGCGTGACAGGCCGGCGCTCTAACCAACTGAGCTACACCCCCTCGCCAAGTCGCCTGCCGAAGTGTTCTTCGGCGGCGTCGGCCGGGGAGTACTCCAGCGCCGCAGGGGTGTCAAGCGAAACCAACTCCACGATGTGCCAGTCCGTCTGGACCTCAGGCGCCTCTTGATCCTAGATTCCACACCTCCATTCCTTCCGCTTTTTTTAAGGACAAGAAGACATCATGCTGCCGCTTGCATCCGCCGTGTCGCGCCTGGGCACGGAAACCGCCTTCGAAGTTCTCGCCCGCGCCAAAGCACTGGAGGCGAGGGGCAAGTCGGTCATCAACCTGGGAATCGGCCAACCGGATTTCCCCACCCCGCCGCACATCGTCGAAGCCGCGGTAAAGGCCCTGCGCGACGGTCATCACGGCTACACACCCGCCAACGGCATACCGGAGCTTCGCCAAGCCGTCGCAGCGAAACTCGAAGACCGCGCGGGGGCGCCTCTCGATCCCGATCGGGTCATCGCAGTGCCCGGCGGCAAGGTCACGATGTTCTTCGCGATCACGATGTTCGGCGAGCCCGGCGCGGAGATCCTTTATCCCAATCCGGGCTTCCCGATCTATGAATCGGTGATCCGCTACTCCGGTGCAACGCCGGTAGCCTTGCCGCTGCACGAAGACAAGGGTTTCGCCTTCTCCGCCGACGAAGTACTGGCGCGGATCAACGAGCGCACCCGGCTCATCATCTTGAACAGCCCGGCCAACCCGACAGGCGGGGTGGTGCCGAAGGAAGAGCTGGATCGATTGGTCGAAGGGCTGGAAGCCTGGCCGCAAGTCACGGTTCTTTCCGATGAGATCTACGGCGAAATGCTCTACGACGGCCTGCAGCACACCTCGCTGCTGAGCTATGAGTCCATACGCGATCGGGTGATCCTGCTCGATGGCGTCTCAAAGACCTACGCCATGACCGGCTGGCGCCTTGGCTACGGTTACTGGCCCCAGGAGTTAGTAGCCCCCGCGGTTCGTCTAGCGGTCAACTCCGTCTCCTGCGTCAATGCGCCGACACAATGGGCGGCGATCGCGGCTTTGGAGGGCCCTCAGGATGCAGTGCATGAGATGGTAGCCGCCTTTGACGAGCGGCGGCGCGCCGTAGTGGCTGGCTTGAACGAAATAGAGGGCATCTCCTGCGTCACTCCCGGAGGAGCCTTTTATGCTTTCCCGAACATCACCGGCACCGGCCTCAAGGCAAAAGATCTAGAGAAGGGTCTATTGGAAGAGGCCGGGGTTGCCGCCATCGCCGGTACTTCCTTCGGGGCGGAAGGCGAGGGCTATCTTCGTATCTCCTACGCCAACTCCTTGCCGAACATACAAGAAGCCTTGAAGCGGATTGCGGATTGGCTTGCGCAACAGCATAGCTGAACCGGCGTACTCAGCGATCTATGGAAACAGGAAACGCGCGCCAAAATAGGAGGTATTACGCCCCTATTTTGGCGCGCCCGCTTCAAGGCGACACAACACTTGCAGAGCAACGGAACCGAGTTGACGACATAATCTCAGGTCCGAGTAAATCTTTCGTGGAACCGACACCGGCAATCTGTCTACTGCCCGTTCCACTCTTCGGAAACATCCTCTGCATTCTATCTGAGTTACGCTCGTCCCCTGGGCGAGCTCGACAGGTTTTGAATTGCCCGCCTCAGTAATGAAGCGATTCCTTCTCTGCCGCCGTGAAGATGCCTTTTGATCCTGTGATCTGTACCTGGAGCCGACAGTTCATTGAAAGACTAGTCATCCGCCCCCCTGCAAGGGAGTAGGAAGACAACGAAAGGCTTCTGAGGTGTTGAGGAACGAATAGTAGCCTGGCGCAATTCCATCGCGGCACTGTCATCGGCCTCTTTTAATGCGCCGCATTATGGTCGCAAAAGCTATCCGTTGCACGGTCAGCAGGCCTTATACCTCCTTATGTGCATAGACGCCCGACGCACCACACTGATATTTTCCTGTGTGGTCGTCGGTAATGCTTGAAAATTCTCTTCTTGGACTTTAATTGCTGCTTTTAATCAAGGTTCCATGGACAGGAGTTCAGCGTGGAAGACAATTCTGATCAAAAGCTTCACCCGGCAGACCTTTTGGCTCACACAACACAAATCGTGGCCGCGCATGTAGGGCATAATGCCGTATCGCCGGCTGATGTCCCCGGACTAATCAAATCAGTTCATGAAGCGCTGAGTTCGATTGGAGAGACTCAGGTTGAGGAAGCACCTCCTGAGCCAGCCGTTCCCATTCGTCGCTCGATCACGCCCGATTACTTGATTTGTCTGGAAGACGGCAAGAAGCTGAAGATGTTGCGGCGTCATCTGCAGACTGCTTTCGGCATGACGCCGGAAGAGTACCGGGCCAAGTGGGGGCTGCCCGCCGACTATCCCATGGTGGCGCCGAACTACGCGAAGCAGCGCAGCGAACTGGCAAAGCGGATTGGTCTTGGTCGCCGTGCAGCGGAGCCCGAGCCCGCCAAGACGACGAAGACGCGCCGCGGTGGCCGCAAGAAGGCTGCAGCCTGATTTACAGTCGCGTTTACGCGCAACTGTTCATAAGCATTCGATCGGAAGGCTCTGAGGAAGGGCGCGAAAGCTTTACTCGGGATCTCCCACGGTCCTGACTCGCCCTCTTTACTCACCGCAGCACTTCACAGGCAGGGGTGCCTGGTACCATCAGGGCTCCTGTACCAGGCTTCGCAAATCAGCGCAGAAGCGATCCAAGTCGCTCCCTTCCGTGAGTTTGCGCACCTCTTCCTGTGTCTTTTCCCAAAAAGGTAAAGCAGCGGCCAGAGCCTTCCGGCCAGCTTGGGTCAATCTAAGTCGGCGACTGCGCCGATCTTTTGGATCGACGGCGACAACGACCAGGCCTTGCCGCTCTAGCGGTTTGAGATTAGCGGTCAGGGTTGTGCGATCCATAGCAAGAAGGTCCGACACTGCACCCATGGTGGGCGGTTCGGGACGGTTCAGCGACATCAAAAGAGAAAACTGGCCACTGGTGAGCCCAAGCGGCCGGAAAGCTTCGTCATAGCGGCGGGCAAGTGCACGCGCCGCTCTCTGAACGTGCAGGCAGAGGCAGCTATCCCTTACTCGGATTGTCGTTTCAAAAGTGACTTCTTCCGCTTCAGACATCTTCTTTCAAAAGCAACCCGCCCGACCATGTTGATATCAACATGACGGCTCCGCATCCTACAGACAAGATGGGAGAGGCGCGGTTGCCAGCTAAAGTGCCAATACCAGCACGCCGCCGTCCGCACCGGACAGCTCAAACGCTACTCCTCTAAAGATACACTTCTTGAAGAAGACGCCGCTCGATTATTGTTGCCAGAGGCGTTTTACAAGATAACCGCAGATCGGGGGTGGGCGAGGATGAGGCAACTGTGCGCGCTGTCTTTGGTTGCAGTTGGTGCCGGAATAGCCGCAGCCGGAGCCCAAGCGGAAGATACCCTGCAGCGTGGGGCCTATCTTGTAAACACCGTCATGGCCTGTGGAAACTGTCATACCTCGGTGGGACCCGCCGGCCCCGGGCCGGAACTTGCTGGCGGCCTCCCCTTCGAGCTGCCCTCCTTCACGACCTACGCCGCGAACCTCACGCCTGATCGGAAAACCGGCATCGGAGACTGGAGCGACCAGGAGATTGGGCGGGCCATCCGGGAAGGTATCGGTAGAGACGGTCGTCTGCTTGCGCCGGTCATGCCCGCTGAGTTCTTTCAGCACCTCTCCGATCAAGATCTTGCAGCCGTCATCTCCTACCTGCGACAGCTGGAGCCGGTGCGCAACGAGGTGCCGCCCAGCATCTTCAGGATGCCGTTGCCGGTGACCTGGGTCGAGCCGATCACCGCCGTGGCGGAGCCGGACAGGAGCGACCCCGTGGCTTACGGCGCCTACCTTGGGCAGATCGCCCATTGCATGGAATGCCACACCCCGCGCGATGATCAAGGACATTTGGATTTGGCACGCCTTGGGGCTGGCCAACATGAGTTCATTGGGCCCTGGGGAGTGTCTGTATCCGCCAACATCACACCCAACGCGGAGACGGGGATCGGCGGGTGGAGCGATGCGGAGATCAAGCGCGCAATCACCGAGGGCATCTCGCGCAACGGCTATGAACTGCGGCCGCCTATGGCCTTCTCCTACTAAGCCGGCATTGCTGATGAAGACCTGGATGCCCTGATCAGCTGGCTGCGGAGCCTGCCCCCGGCGGAATAGACGCCAGAGGTCGAGGACTACCCCCGTTCAATGACGCGCAGAGGGTCCAAGCCCTGCGCCTTCTGGAAGCGCTGCAGGTCCAGGCAGAGACGGATCAGTCCCTCCTCGTGATCGAAGCTTTCGGCATCCGCCTGGATTCGAAGCTTGGCCACCTCTTGTGCCGTAAGGACCAGGACATCTTGCTCCCAGCGACCATAACCGAAGAGTTCGGCTATATCGGCGAGCTCGTAATCTTCGCCCATCCAGGCATGAACCAAGTCGCTACGCCCATCGGGCAAGAGCGCGAAGACACCTTCTTCAGGTTTGCGGCTCATCGCGCTTCTCCCGCCATCTGACGCCATTCTTCCTCGCTCAAGATCGTCACGCCAAGCTCCGCTGCCTTGCGCGCCTTGGATCCGGCGTCGGCTCCGACGATCACATAGTCGGTCTTCTTCGAAACAGAACCAGCCACCTTGGCGCCCAGCGCCTCGGCGCGAGCCTTGGCTTCACTGCGGCTCATGGTCTCCAACGTGCCAGTGAAGACGAGAGTTTTTCCGGCGACAGGCGAGTCGGCGGCTGTAACCGGTGCGACGGCATCCTCCACCGTCAGCCGAGCTTCGAGTTGCTCCAGAACCTCCAGATTGTGCCGCTCGTGGAAGAAGGCGCAAATTTCATCCGCCATCGACATGCCGACGCCAGAGAGATCGCAGAGCTCCGCATAGGCCTGCCCCACCTCCTCAGGCTTGCGCGCCTGGGGCGCCGCATGGCGCTCGCTGGCGGCCTGCTTCATCGCCGACTGCCATCGCTCCAGGCTGCCGTAGCTGCGCGCCAACAGCAAAGCCGTCGCCTGCCCGACCTGCCGGATGCCCAAGGCAAAGATGAAGCGCTCCAGGCTGATTCGCCGCCTGGCCTCGATTGCCTCGAAAAGCTTCTCCGCCGAACGCGCGCCCCATCCGGGGCGATTCTTCAAGCGGGTGAGGCCGTCCGCGCCATCCTTTTCCTGCAGATCGAAGATGTCAGCAGGGGTGCGGATCAGGCCCCAATCGAAGAAGGCTTGTACCTGCTTCTCGCCCAAGCCCTCTATGTCGAAGGCATCCCGGGAGACGAAGTGGATCAGCTTCTCCACCTGCTGATAGGGGCAGGCCAGCTCGCCGGAACAGCGCGACACCGCCTCGCCTTCATGGCGCACCACCTCAGTCTGCAGCGGACAGGGACAGCGGGTCGGGAAGTCATACTCCGGCGTGCCCTCCGGCCGCTTGTCGAGAACGACCTCGACGACCTGTGGAATCACGTCGCCGGCACGTTGCACCACGACGGTGTCGCCTTCGCGGATGTCCTTGCGACGGATCTCGTCGGCGTTGTGCAGCGTCGCCCGTGCCACGACCACGCCGCCCACATTGACCGGCGTCAGATGCGCCACCGGAGTCAAGGCACCGGTACGGCCGACCTGAATGTCGATCTTCTCCAGTTGGGTAATCGCCCTTTCGGCCGGAAACTTATGCGCGATGGCCCAGCGGGGCGCGCGGCTGACAAAGCCGAGACGCGCCTGCAGGTCGAGCCGGTCCACCTTGTAGACGACGCCGTCTATGTCGTAATCGAGCGCCGCGCGCTCTGCCTCTACCCGGTGGTAGAGCGCCAGCATGGCATCGACGTCCTCGCAACGCTCAGCCAGGGGGTTGATCGAAAAGCCCCAGTCACTGAGCCGCTCGAGGAAGCCCCAGTGGGTGTCGGCCACGTTCTCCGATAATTCTCCCCAGGAATAGGTGAAAAGCCGAAGCGGCCGCTGTGCCGTAATGGCAGGGTCGAGTTGGCGCAAGGAGCCGGCCGCGGCGTTGCGCGGGTTCGCGAAGACCTTGCCGCCCGCCTCTTCCTGACGCCGGTTAAGCGCAGCAAAGTCGCTCTTGGTCATGTAGACCTCGCCGCGCACCTCCATGACCTCCGGCGCTGCGCCCTTCAACTGCTTGGGCAGATCCTTGAGGGTGAGCAGGTTGCGGGTGACATCCTCACCTTCCCGGCCATCGCCGCGGGTCGCGCCTCGCACGAAGCGCCCCTGCTCATAGCGGAGGTTGATGGACAGGCCGTCGATCTTGGGTTCGGCCACGAAAAGCAGCGGCTCATCATCGCTCCACGAGAGGAAGCGCTTCACCCGCGCCACGAAGTCGCGCAGATTCTCCTCATCGAAAGCGTTGTCCAGCGACAGCATCGGCACCGCGTGGCGGACCTTTGCAAAGCCGCTTGCCGGCGCGGCGCCGACCCGCCAGCGCGGGCTATCCGGCCTGATGAGATCCGGGAAGGCCTCTTCAATCGCCATGTTACGCTGGCGCAGGGCATCGTAAGCGGCATCGGATATCTCCGGCGCATCCTGCTGATAATAGAGCGCATCATGACGAGCGATTTCTGCCGCCAAGCGGGCCAGCTCTTCCTCTGCTTCCGCGCGGCTTAGGTCCTCGACGGGTTTGTCTTGTGCGTTCATGCCTTTGCCATCAGCTTGTCCGCCGCAGCGCGCGCCTCATCGGTAATTTCGGCTCCGGCCAGCATCCGGGCTACCTCTTCCCGGCGTGCTGCGGGCTCCAGGCGGCGCACGCCCGTCAGAGTCGTGCCCTGGGTGATTTGCTTGCTGATTTGCCAGTGATAGCTCCCCAAGGCTGCGACTTGCGGACTATGGGTGACCACCAGCACCTGCAACTGCTCAGCCAGCCGCGCAAGGCGCTCGCCCACTGCTGCAGCGGTGGCACCACCCACGCCCGCATCTACCTCATCGAAGATCAGCGTAGTGACAGGCGAGGCCGCCGCCAGCACCACCTTCAGGGCCAGCAGCAGGCGTGACAGTTCACCGCCGGAGGCCACCTTGGCAAGCGGACCCGCGGGGGCTCCGGGATTGGTCGCAACCTCGAAGACGACCCGATCGATACCCTGCGCTCCCCAGTCGCGCTCTGGCAGCTGCTCAACCCGACAGAAAAAACGGGCCTTGTCGAGGCGCAGGGGAGGCAGCTCCAGCTGCACCGCCTTCTCGATCTCAATGGAAGCCGCGGCGCGCCGCTCGCTTAGCTTGCGCGCCTCCTCCAGGTAGGACTGTCGAGCGGCCTCCGCATCTGCCTCCAGACGTTTGAGCCGCCCTTCCCCGCTGTCGACCGCGGCCAGCCGCTCGGCGAAGGTCCGGCGCAGGGTGGGCAAGTCGTCTACCTCGCAACCATGCTTGCGCGCCTTCTCCTTGAGCGCGAAGTAGCGATCCTCCACGGCCGCCAGACGCTCCGGCTCCATGTCGAGATCCGTTGAGATCGTGGCCAGCAGTGCATCCGCCTCGGCGATCTCCGCCGCGGCGCGCTCCAGTGCCGCCAGCAGGGGATCCAGTCGTTCGCCTGCCTTGTCGGCGACACGCTCCAGCGTACGGCGGGCAAGCGACAGGGCACGTTCGGCGCTTCCTCCCTCCTCACCGGAAAGAGCTTCGTCCGCAATGTTCAAGGCTTCGCTCAAGCGCTCCGCATTCATCAGCAGCGCTCGCTCTTGCGCAAGCTCCTCTTCCTCACCGTCGCGCGGATCGAGGCTGTCTAGTTCATCGAGGGAATGGCGGAGAAAATCCTCGTCCCGACGTGCAGCCTCCAGGTCGGCAACCGCTGCCTCCCGTGCCGCTTCAGCGTCTTTCCAGGCCCGCCAGGCGCGACCAACCTGGATCGTCAAGGCGGACAGCCCGCCATAGGCATCCAGAAGGCTCCGGTGGGTCGCCGGGTCCAGAAGCCCGTGCTGGGCAAACTGCCCCTGCACCTCGACCAGCTGTTCACCCAGGGAGCGCAAAAGACCAATGGAAACAGCTTGATCATTCACGAAGGCACGGCTGCGTCCATCCGACGAGAGCAGGCGGCGGAGTACCAGCATGTCCTCTTCGCGCGCCAGGCCCTGCTCTTCCAGCAGCTCCCACGCCGGGTGGATATCCGGCAGTTCGAAGGCCGCTGTGACACTCGCCTGCAGCGTCCCGTGACGCACGAGAGCCGAGTCGGCCCGCGCGCCCAGCGCCAGGCCGAGCGCATCGAGAAGGATCGATTTTCCAGCCCCGGTCTCGCCGGTCAGCACGCCCAAACCGCTGGCGAGCGAGAGTTCCAGCTGGTCGATCAGCACCACATTGCGGATCGCAAGGCTGACCAACATGCCCGTGTCAGAAGACCGTGCGCCAGACCCGCGAGATCCAGGAACGCTGCTCGAGGTCCTCCACAGGGCGAAGGTCCTGCCCGGTCAAGAGCGCATAGGAATCCAGATACCAGTCGGAGCCCGGGTAGTTGTGACCCAGGACAGCGGCGGTTGCCTGCGCCTCGTCGGTGATGCCGAGAGCGAGGTTGGATTCGACCAGGCGATGCAGGGCTTCCGGAACATGCGTCGTGGTCTGGTAGTCACGCACCACGATCTGGAAGCGATTGATAGCTGCGAGATGTTCACCCTGGCGCTGATAGTAGCGGCCGATCGTCATCTGCTGCCCGGCCAGGTGATCTCTCGCCAGATCCAGCTTCAAGGCGGCGTCGCGGGCGTAGTTGGTTTCCGGAAAGCGGGCAACCACCTCTTCCAGGGCCTGCATAGCCTCACGCGTCATCGATTGATCGCGTTCCACATCCGCGATCTGCTCATAGTAGCTGATCGCCTTGAGATAATAGGCGTAGGCTATGTCCTGATGTCCGGGATGAAGCTGTATGAAGCGGTCCAGCGTGTTGATCGCTTCGTCGTAGGAGTCTGCCTGATAATAGGTATAGGCCGTCATTAACTGGGCACGCGGTGCCCAAACTGAATAGGGATGCTGGCGCTCCACTTCATCGAAGTTGCGCGCAGCCTGCTCATACTGCCCCTCTCCCAAATAGGAGAGACCGAGGTTGTAGAACTCTTCAGCCGGCCGCTCGACGTAAATCTTGTCATCCCTGGATGAAGAACAGGACGCCAAAAGCAGCATGGCTGCGCCTGTCACCCACAGACGCTTGTTAGACAGGATGTTCAATAGGGGACTGGTGCCCGGCATGCGTGAGAGCCCTCATAAGACGCGCCGACTATAGGCACATGCTGCTATGCGCTCAAGCCGGGGAAACCTTGCCGCTGTGAAAGAGATCCGCCCAGCTCAGCCGCCGCCCGATCCGAGGGGAGCGCCCGGCGCTTCCCTCGGATCGTCGCTAGCGGAAACAATGGCGAAGGCAAGAGGCAAGTGCGAGGAGGCGGCCCGGGCCGCTTGGAGAACCCGGATTGCCTCTCTCCCTTAGTTCGCCTGGCGGCGCAGGAACGCCGGAATATCCAGCAGTTCCTCTTCCTCCTTGCTCGTCTGCAGCCGGTCCTGAGGATCAAGACCCAGGCTGGCCTGGGGCTGAACATCTGCCTGCGGCCGGGCCTGCGGCGCAGGCTGGGGCCGAGCTGCCGTCTGAGGCCTCATGCTCAGGCTCGGCTCACTCCGGGGAGCAGCGTGGGCTTCGCGAGTCGCTGGCCTCTCCGCCTGGGCGGCTGGGCCCTGCCGTCCTACGCCGGTAACCCGCGTGATGAGCGAGCTAGCCTTGCGCAGGCTGAAGCCTCCAAAGCTGCTCTGGGAGGCGGGCGCCGCCTCTGGTTCCCTCCGCTCCGCATGCGCGGGCCCGCTGTTCAGCGATGGGCGCGCGGCCACGCGCATTGGCTCCGGCGGGATGAAAGCCTCATCCTGGCCTGCCTGCTCGGCCTCATGCTCCTCTTCCTGCTGAGGCAGGGCGGCGCCGAGCATTTCTTCCTCGTCCTGGGATTCCGGCTCCTGCTGCGCCAGAGCCGTGGCCTGGGCCGCGGGACGTGCAGCGGCAGCAACTACCTGGCTGACCCCAAGGGGTTGACCGAGAGGACGGGCCGGCTGAGCCGCCGGCTTGGCCGCAGGGGCGGAAGCCTGCTGATTTGAGCCAACCACACTGAGCGTCACCGGGCGTGGCTGACCCAGCTTGGCTTCGATGTCAATTCCAGTCGCCACCACAGACACGCGCATGCGCCCGTTCAGGGACTCGTCGAAGGTCGAACCGAAGATGATGTTGGCGTCGGGATCGACCTCCTCGCGCACACGGTTGGCTGCTTCGTCGACCTCGAAAAGGGTCATGTCCATGCCGCCGGTGATGTTGATCAGCACCCCTCGCGCGCCTTGCATGGAGACGTCGTCCAGAAGGGGATTCGAAATGGCAGCTTCCGCGGCAGCAATGGCGCGGTCCTGCCCTTCCGCATCGCCGGTCCCCATCATCGCCTTGCCCATCTCGGTCATGACGGCCCGGATATCGGCGAAGTCGAGGTTGATCAGGCCGGGCATGATCATCAGGTCGGTTACGCCCCGCACGCCCGAATGCAGCACATCGTCCGCCATCTTGAAGGCATCGGCGAAGGTGGTTTTCTCCGTCGCCAGGCGGAAGAGATTCTGGTTGGGAATGATGATCAGGGTGTCGACGTACTGCGTCAGCTCTTGAATGCCCTGCTCGGCCATTCTCTGGCGATGGATGCCCTCGAACTGGAAGGGTTTGGTCACCACGCCTACGGTCAGAATCCCGGCTTCACGGGCCGCGCGGGCCACCACGGGCGCGGCGCCGGTGCCGGTTCCGCCGCCCATGCCAGCGGTGATGAACACCATATTGGCGCCCTCGAGATGACGCAGGATGTCATCGAGCGACTCCTCGGCCGCTGCCCGCCCGACATCCGGGCGAGAGCCGGCGCCCAGCCCCGCAGTGATATTGCGGCCCAGCTGGATACGCCGCTCACAGAGGGACTGCTGCATCGCCTGCGCGTCCGTGTTCGCAACGACGAATTCCACGCCCTCCAGATTGGAGCTGATCATGTTGTTGACGGCATTGCCGCCGGCTCCGCCCACGCCGATCACCGTAATCTTCGGGCAGAGAACTTCCTCTTCCATCGGTACGCTAAGATTCAAGTCCATGGTTGCCTCCGCTTGAAATACCTTCCGCTTTCAACTCGCACCGCCGCTTGCCTGGCCGGCGGTGGGCTCTCGGGCCGTCTTCCGACCCTTTCATCCCCATCACCCCTCATCAAAAGTGCTCCTTGATCCAGTGCCCGACCCGGCCAAGGAGACTGCTGGCTTCAGGCGCCTCCGCCGTCGGTGCCGGCGGCGGAACGCGCTCCATCGCCAAGGCATAAGCCAGCAAGCCGGCGGCCGTGGCATAGGCCGGCCCACTGGTCGCCTCGGCGAGGCCGTTCAGATGAATCGGCCTGCCGATCCGCACCTGCTTGTCCAGAATCAGCGCCCCCAGATCGCTCATACCCGGGAGCTGTGCCGCGCCGCCGGTCAAAACCACGCGGCGACCGCCTACCTTGTCAAAGCCACTGGCCTCCAGGCGGGATCGCACGAGCTCGAATGTCTCCTCCAGGCGCGGCTGCATGATGCCGACCAAGAGGGAGCGCGGTACCTGCTGCACATGCCCCTCTTCCTCGCCGACCTGGGGAACGTCGATCATCTCCCGCTCGTCGGCGGAGGTTGCGATGGCGTGGCCATAGAGGGACTTCAGTCGTTCGGCGTGGGTGAGACCTGTGGAAAGGCCGCGGGCAATGTCGCTGGTAACGTGATGCCCCCCCACCGGTACCACGTCTGTGTGCAGCAAGTTGCCTTCGAGGAACACGGCGATGGAGGTCGTGCCACCGCCCATGTCGATCAGCGTCACCCCCAGCTCGCGCTCATCACCGACAAGCGACGCGAGACCAGATGCGTAGGGCGACACAACAAAGGCGCCGATTCCCAACTGGCAGCGCTGAATGCAGGTTGCCAGGTTGCGCACCGCCCCGGTTGCCGCGGTGACGATGTGCATGTTGACGCCCAGGCGTTCGCCATACATCCCGCGTGGATCGCGGATACCCCGGCTGCCGTCGATGGTGTAGCCGACGGGAATAGAGTGAATGAGCTGACGCCCTTTTTCGGGCTGGCCCAGCACGCCTTCCAGCTGATGCCCCTGCTCCAGCGCGCGCCGGACGTCGGTATCATCTACTTCGTGACCGTCCGTCGCGACCTCTACACCGATCAGGCGCGACGCCGGATAGCCGCCGGACAGATTGACCACGACCGATTCGACAGGCTCCCCCGCCATCTGCTCGGCTGAATGCACTGCCGCCAGGATCGCGGTTTCCGCTGCTTCCATATCGACCACGGTGCCATTCTTGACCCCGCGCGAAAGCTGCTGGCCGATCCCCAGAACCTTGAGGCGGTCCGGCCGCTCACCGCGTCCCTCCTCGATGCGCGCGATCAGGCAACAGATCTTGCTGCTGCCCACGTCGAGCGACGCGAGGATTCCGTGCCGGTTACGCTTCAAGCCCTTATTCATCCTCAGCTTTACCCCTGTCCCCTTCAGGTATCCGTGCCGCTTCGGCTAGGTGGCGTCGGGAGGCGGCCAGTCACGCTGCGCAGGACCAGACGGTCCGGCAGGCGCATGTCGATCATCGCCACATCGCGATCCAGGACCCCCTGCTGCCGCTCCAGTTCTGCAAGTTGGCTCCAGGCTTCCTCGGCGCCGAACTCCGGCAGGCGCACCTCCACGCCACCCTCAAGACGCAGATTCCAGCGGCGATCCGATACCCACACGGCAGCCACGACACGCTTGGCCATATCCGGCTCGCGCTCCAGCAGCGCGACCAGGTTTCGCGCCTGGGCCGGCGCCCCCTCGCCCACGACAAGTGGAAGATTGATGAAGCGCCCGGGTCGGGTGTTCGTGATCGGCTGCCCATGCTGATCGATCACCGCAAGCCGCCCCTGATGCTGCCAAAGCGCGATCGGGTTTCTTTCCTCAAGGCGAAGATGGATCTGGTCGGGAAGGCGGCGCTGGACTTCCGCCGATGCGATCCATGGCAGAGCCATGACGCGCTCACGTGCCGCATGGGGATCGAAGGCCAGAATCGGATCACCGCGCTCGACCCCAAGCGCCGCCAACAGGCTCTCCGGCTCTCCACGCACCCGTCCCTCTACGGTGACATCGCGGACAGCCAAACCGGCGTGAACACTTGCCGCCCAGAAGCTCGCCTCTGCCTCGCCCGCCAGGTTCGCAATCACCCCTGCACGCCACACCCAGGCAACGCTACCCGCCACGACCGCCACCAACAGCAGGCGTGGCAGCAGAGGCAGTATGCCGCGCAGCAGGCGGCTGTCGCTCCACCGGCGGCGCGGTGGCGAACGGCGCCGGCTGCTCTGCGACGGCGTATTCCTTCGCTTCAGTCGCATTGCGCCCGCTCCACCATCCACTGGACCAGGTCCGGGAAGGAAATGCCGCAGTAGGCGGCCTGCTCGGGAACCAAGCTGAGCGGCGTCATACCCGGTTGAGTATTCACCTCCAGAAGATAAAGACCGCCCGCTTCCCCTGCCTCGGAACGGTCGTCAAAGCGGAAATCCGCGCGGCTGACCCCCCGGCATCCCAGCGCCCGATGAGCCGCAACAGCCTTATCCAGCGCCTCCTGATAGATGCCCTCGTCGAGCGGCGCCGGGACCAGGTGATCGGCCTTCCCGTCGGTGTACTTTGCTTCGTAGTCGTAGAAACCCTGGCGCGGCCGTAGCTCCGTCACGGCCAGAGCCCGGTCCTCCATCACGGCGACCGTAAGTTCGCGGCCTTCGATATAGGGCTCGACCAGGACTTCCTCGCCGAAAGGCCAGTCCTCTCGGGAGAAAGGCAATGCATTGTCGCCGCGCCTGACGATGACCACGCCCATGGAGGAGCCTTCGCGGATTGGCTTGACCACATAGGGCCGTGGTAGCGGATCGCCGGCCAGCAGGCTTTTCCGGTCCGAAATCAGGCCGTCGGGGCAGCGCAACCCAGCCTCGGCAAAAAGCCGCTTGGCCATCACCTTGTCCATGGCAACTGCCGAAGCGAGCAGGCCGGAGTGGGTGTAGGGGACGCCCAGAAGATTGAGCAGCCCCTGTACGTTGCCGTCCTCGCCCCAGCGACCATGCAGCGCGTTGAACACGACGTCTGGACGGCTTTCGAGAGCCGCCAGCAAGGCCGGTATACCGTCAGTCATGTCGAAGAGGGTGACGAGGTGCCCCTTTGACTGCAGAGCTTCGGCACAAGCCCGTCCACTGACCAGGGACACCTGGCGCTCGACCGAACGGCCGCCGTAGAGAAGTAGGATCTTCATGACGACCCCTCCTCTGGGTGCCGACCGATGCGCCGGATCTCCCACTCCAGTTCAACCCCGCTGTGTGCCTGCACCCGACGGCGCACCTCTTCCCCGAGAGCCTCCAGGTCACCAGCCGTCGCATCGCCGAGATTGATCAGGAAGTTGCAGTGCTGCTCCGAAACCTGGGCGCCGCCTCGGGTCAAACCACGGCAGCCGGCTGCATCGATGAGCTGCCAGGCTTTTTGACCTGGCGGATTCTTGAAGGTCGAGCCCCCGGTGCGACTGCGGATCGGCTGCGAACTGCTGCGCGCGTTCCGGATCTCGTTCATCCGGGTCTCGATCACCTCCGCATCACCGGGCTCGGCGTCCATTGCAGCGCGCAGGAAGATCCAGTCGGCGGGCACGGCGGAGCGCCTGTAGGACAAGCCCATTTCTTGCGGCTGCAGACGCTTGACCTCCCCAGCCGGCGTAACGACCTCCGCCCAGCGCAGGACATCCTTGATCTCCCGCCCATAGGCACCGGCATTCATGCGCAGCGCGCCGCCAATCGTTCCGGGGATGCCGGACAGGAACTCGAGGCCGGTCAGCGCTGCGCGACGGGCCACTTCAGCGACATTCACGTCCAGGGCCGCGGCGCCAGCGATGATACCTTCAGAATCTCGCTCGATGCTCGCGAAGGCGCGGCCCAGACGGAGAACCACGCCCGCGATGCCGCCGTCTCGCACCAGGGTGTTGGAGCCCACACCGAGCACCGTTACCGGCACATCTGCCGGCTTGTTCGCGAGGAACTGCACCAGATCATCCTGATCCGCCGGCCGAAAGGAAACCTCCGCTGCTCCACCGACACGGAACCAGGTGATGCCGGCCAGAGGCGCCTGCTCCGTATAGCGGCCGCGGACGCTCGGCAGGCGATCGATCAGCTTCTGGCGCGGAGGGGTCATGATTGTCATTTCCCTCCCCCGAGGTGCACCGCGATCTGGGCCGGCAGAGCCTGCGCCCAGTTGGTGATGTTGCCGGCGCCGAGGCAAACGACGATGTCCCCGCGCTTGCCGGCACGCGCGATGATGCGCGCAAGATCGAGAGGATCCGCCAAGGGTGCGGCCTGTTTGTGACCGTGAGCGCGCAGCCCCTGTACCAGAGCTTCGCGATTGACGCCGGGGATCGGCTCTTCGCCGGCGGCGTAGACATCGGCTACCAGCACGCCATCCGCGTCATTGAAGCAGGTGCAGAATTCCTCGAAGAGGTCGCGCAAGCGGCTATAGCGATGCGGCTGAACCACCGCGATGACCCGGCCTTCTGCAGCCTGGCGCGCGGCGCGCAGCACTGCGCGGATCTCCACGGGATGATGCGCATAATCGTCGACGACGGTGATGCCACCCACCTCGCCGGTCTTGGTAAAGCGCCGCTTGACGCCGCCGAAGGTCTCCAGCGCCTTGCGCAGCGTTTCCTCACCCAGTCCCATTTCGACTGCGAGTGCGCAGGCGACCAGGGCGTTCTGCACGTTGTGCTCGCCCACCATGTGCAGGAAGAGATTCTCGATGCGCTCGCTTTGCCCGTCACGTGCGTTGATGACCAGGTCGAAGCGCGAACCTTCGGTCTCGAACCGCAAGTTTTCGGCGCAGATATCCGCTTGGGGACCGAAGCCATAGGTGACGATGCGACGATCTTCCACCCGGGCTATCAGCGCCTGCACTGCTGGATGATCGATGCAGCAGATCGCGAGACCATAGAAAGGGATGTTCTCCAGGAAGCTTTCAAAGGCCCGGTGCAGCGCCTCCACGGAACCGTAGTGATCCAGATGCTCGGGATCGATGTTGGTGACGACGGCGATCGTGGCGGGAAGTTTTGTGAAGCTGCCGTCGCTCTCGTCAGCCTCCACCACCATCCAGTCCCCCTCGCCAAGGCGGGCGTTGGTTCCATAGGCATTGATGATGCCGCCGTTGATGACGGTGGGATCGAGCTCAGCGGTGTCCAGAAGCTGCGCGATCAGGGAGGTGGTAGTGGTCTTCCCGTGGGTGCCGGCCACCGCGATCGACCAGCGCAAGCGCATTAATTCGCCGAGCATTTCCGCCCGACGCACGACGGGCAGAAACCTCTCCCGCGCGGCAAGCACTTCCGGATTGTCGCTCTTGACCGCCGAGGAGATCACGACAACCTGCGCCTGCTCGACGTTCTCCGCCTTATGGCCGATCTCGACGGAGATCCCGGCGCTGCGCAGTCTCTGCACGTTGGGACTTTCCGCCAGATCGCTGCCCTGAACCTTGTATCCCAGGTTATGCAGGACCTCGGCTATGCCGCTCATGCCGATGCCGCCGATGCCGACGAAATGAATGATACCGATGTCGAGGGGCAGCGCTCTCATGCCGCGGCCTCCTTGTAGCTGGCTTGATGGCCGCCGTTCGTCTCGCCGCAAACAAGGTCTGCCAGGCGCTCTGCCGCGTCATCGCGCGCAAAGCTCCGGGCGGCTGCAGCAGCTGCCACAAGGCGAGCCGGTGCTCCCAGGACCTCCGCGAGCCGCTGAGCGAGAAGTTCGGTGGTAATTTCGCGTTGCGACAGGACCCAACCCCCGCCTGCTGCCGCGAAGGCCTCGGCGTTGCCCTGCTGATGGTCGTCGGCGGCGAAGGGATAGGGGATCAGCAGCGCCGGTCGACCCGCCGCAGCCAATTCCGCCACCGTCGAGGCCCCGGAACGGCAGATCAGAAGATGAGCTGCCGCCAGTCTCTGCGGCATATCGGTGAAGAAGGGTTGCAGCTCCGAGGCAACGCCGGCCTGGTCGTAGAGGGCGGCCACCTCGTCGCGATCACGGCCGCGGAGCTGCTGGACCACACTTAGGCGAGCCCGCATCTCCTGAGGAAGCTGAGCCACCGCCTCGGGCACCAACTCATCAAAGGCGCGCGCGCCCTGGCTACCGCCGGTCACCAGCAGTATCAGCTGGCTCTTTTCGTCGATCCTCGGATAGGGCCTCGCGCCCACTGCGGCGATATCAGCGCGCACCGGATTGCCCGTCAGGACAGCGCGCCCCTGGGCAGATGGCGGCAACCCCGAGACTTCGGGAAAGGAAGTCGCGATGACGTCGGCGCGCGGAGCGAGCAGGCGGTTGGCCCGTCCCACGACCTGATTCTGCTCGTGCAGGAGGGTTCTCACGCGCTTGCGGCTCGCCGCCATCAGGGGCGGAACCGAGGGATAGCCTCCAAAGCCCAACACCGCTTGCGGCTGAAGGTCAGCAATCAGGCGCCGCGACTGAAGGTAGCCGCGCCCCAGATCGAAGGCGGCTCTCAACTTGCCGAGTGCGCCCCCGCGATTTGGCGACCCTGCAGCAATCCGCCTGGTTTCGACTTCAGGCAGATCGTTGCCGAAGCCTGCGCCTCGCGCGTCGGTCACCAGGACAACCCGCCAATCGCGCCGGAGAAGCGCGCGAGCGGTGGCCTGAGCCGGAAAGAGATGACCTCCGGTCCCGCCGGCGGCAAGCATCGCAAGAGGCCTCTCCTGCAGCCTACGCGCCGTCATATCTCGACACTCCCCATGCTGCTGCGGCGGCGGGTGAGCGCGAGCACCATCCCCATGCAGAGCGCGAGGGCCAGGAGGGAGGATCCGCCATAGGAAAGGAAGGGCAGCGTCATGCCCTTCGTCGGGATAAGGTGCAGGGTAGAACCCATGTTGACGAGCGCTTGCAGCCCGAATTGAGCCAGCAGGCCGGTCCCCGCCAGCACCACGAAGAGACTTTCCTCCCGGAGCAGCCGGGTGAAACCGCGCAGCACGATGAAGGCGAAGAGCAATACGATCAGCAGGCAGGCGACGGTGCCCAGTTCCTCGCCTGCTACCGCGAAGACGAAGTCGGAGTGCGCGTCGGGAAGAAAGGCCTTTACCGTTCCCTCTCCCGGGCCCCTGCCCCACCAGCCGCCGTTCATGAAGGCTTCCATGGAACGGCCAATCTGATAGCCGTCGCCCGCTTCCGGGTTGAAGAAGGCATCGATGCGGTGCGCCACGTGGGGGAGCGTGAGGTAGCCTGCGACAAGGCCGCCCGCAACCACCACAGCCAGACCGATGACCAGGTACCAGGAAAGGCCCGCAAGAAAGAGCTGTACGCCGAAGATCGCCGTTACCAGAGCCGTCTGGCCGAAGTCCGGTTGCAGCATCAGCAAGGCGGCAATCAGCACCCAGAGAAGGAAAGCAATGCCCCTGCCAGGGAAGCCTTCCTCTTGCCGTCCCAGGGCCAACAGCCATCCTGCCACGACCGCAAAGAACGGCTTCACGAACTCCGACGGTTGCAGGGAGAAGCCGAGGATGTTCACCCAGCGGCTCGCCCCCTTGACCTCATGGCCAATGAACAGGACGGCGACCAGCAGGAGCAGCGAGCCGAGCAGACCGAAAACCGATATGCGCCTTACCCAGCGCGGACTGGCCAGCGAGACGGCGAGCAACAGGATCCCCGCGGCCGGCAGAAGGAGCAGGTGGCGCTTGGCCAGCCCGAAGGTACCCAGGCCCAGGCGGGTCGAGACCGCAGGCGAGGCGGTCAGCGACAAGACCGCCCCGACGGCCACCAGCAGGATGATGGTGAAGAGCGCCCAGCGATCCACCGTCCACCACCAGCGGCCGAGAAGAGAAGTATCGGTGCGGTCGAAGGTCAGGCTCATCCTGCCTCCTCGTCGCGCAACGCCTTGACGATCTTCTTGAAAGCGTCGCCGCGCGCCTCGAAATCCTTGAACTGATCAAAGGAGGCGCAAGCGGGCGACAGGAGCACCACGCTCTTCGCACCCTTCTCAGCGCGGGCGGCGGCAAAGGCGGCGCGAACCGCGGTTTCCAGGTCCCCTGAAATCTCCGTTTCGACTTTGCCCCGCAGGCGATTTGCAAACTCAGGCGCGGCTTCACCGATCAAGAAGGCTTGCTTCACTCGAGGATAGAGCTCCTCGAGACCGCTCAGCCCTCCCTCCTTCGGCTGGCCGCCGGCAATCCAATAGATCCGGTCATAGCAGGCCAGGGCCTTGCCAGCGGCATCGGCATTGGTGGCCTTGGAATCGTTGATGAAGGTGACGTTGCCAAGTTCCGCGACCTTCTCCTGCCGGTGCGCCAGGCCGGGGAAGGAACGCAGGCTCGCGGCAACAATCGCGGGATCGACGCCCGCAGCCTTGCATGCGGCATAGGTCGCCGCCGCGTTCTGCCAGTTGTGCTCGCCCGGCAGTTGCGGCAGTTCGGCAAGAGGGAGAACGGGCGTCTTCTGACCGCCCGTCTCGTCCCAGAGCATGCCGTCTTCGGCGTAGACGCCTCCCGGTGCGCGGCGGCGGCCGGAAACAGGCCAGATCACCTGGTCGCCCTGCTTGACGAGTTCTTGCCAGATGCCATGGCAGATATCGTCATCGATGCCGATTACCGCGGTCCTCGGCCGGGTCTGGCGGTGGAAGATGTTGCGCTTGACCGCGGTATAGCCAGCCAGGCCACCGTGGCGCTCCAGATGATCGGGAGTGATGTTGAGCAGCACGCCGATGTCGAAGGTAATGGAAAGCGTGAGCTCCAGCTGGTAGCTCGACAACTCGAGCACGTAGAAGCCATCCGGCTGCATCGGCTCGAGCTCCATGACCGGCCGGCCGATATTGCCTCCCATCTCGATCCGGCGCCGCGCCAGGTTCAGCACATGGGCGATCGCCGCTGTCGTTGTCGACTTGCCGTTGGTGCCGGTCACACCGACGTAGGTCGCGTCCGGCTGGGCGCGGCCCAGCAGCTCGATGTCGCAAATGACCTCCACCCCGGCATCCCTGGCCAGCTTCGCCACCGGATGGGGCTCCGGATGCCGGTGCGCGATGCCCGGGCTGATGACCAGGGTTACCGGCTCCAGCCAGTTGGCTTCGTAAAGATTTACCAGGGGGATGCCCGCTTCGGCAGCGCGCACGCGTACATCTTCATTGTCGTCCCACGCCCAGACCTCCGCGCCGTTGGTGGCGAGCGCACGGGCCGTCGCCAGCCCGCTCCGGCCCAGGCCCAGAACCGCCACTACATAGCCGTACATGAAGGGAAGACTGATCATCGGCTCCCCCTCACCGCAGCTTGAGCGACGAAAGACCGATCAGCGCGAGAACGACCGCGATGATCCAGAAGCGAATGACGATGGTCGGCTCCTTCCAGCCCTTCTTTTCGTAATGGTGATGCAGCGGCGCCATGCGGAAGACGCGCTTGCCGGTCAGCTTGTAGGAAAGCACCTGGACGATGACCGAGACGGTCTCGAGCACGAAGAGGCCACCAATGATGGCCAGGACGATCTCGTGCTTGGTGATGACTGCGACACCGCCCAGGGCGCCGCCACAGGACAGCGAGCCGGTGTCGCCCATGAAGACCATCGCGGGCGGCGCATTGTACCAGAGGAAGCCGAGCCCCGCGCCAACCAGTGCGCCGCAGAAGACCGCCAGTTCTCCCGCCCCCTGCACATAGTGAATCTGCAGGTAGTTGGCATAGACCACGTTGCCGACGAGGTAGGCGATGAAGGCGAAGCAACTCGCCGCGATCATGACCGGGACGATGGCAAGGCCATCCAGTCCATCGGTCAGGTTGACCGCGTTGGAAGCACCCACCATCACGAAGGTCCCGAAGACGGCAAAGAAGAGGCCGAGATTGAGCAGCAGGTCCTTGAAAAAGGGCAGCGCCAGCTGATTGGCCAGTTCCGGCGGCGAAAAGTGAACGACCGCCAGGCTCGCAATCAAGCCGACCAGAATCTGGGCCAGCAACTTCAGCTTGCCGGACAGGCCGTGGTGGCTGCGCCGGGTCAGCTTTAAGAAGTCGTCATAGAACCCGATCGCACCGTAGGAAACGGTAACGAAGAGCACGATCCAGACGTAGGGATTGCCCAGATCCGCCCAAAGCAGGGTGGAAATCGACAGGGCAAAGAGGATCAGCATGCCGCCCATGGTGGGCGTGCCCTGCTTGGTCTGAAGGTGGCTCTCCGGCCCGTCTTCACGGATCGGCTGCCCGTAGCGCTGTTTCTTGCGCAGCCAGGCGATCAGGGCGGGCCCCAACAGGAAGGCCAGGACAAGCGCCGTGATAACGGCGCCGCCGGTTCGGAAAGTCAGGTAGCGGAAGAGGTTCAGCACCTGGAATTGTTCGGACAGGGGCACCAGGAGGTTATAGAGCATCCTTGCCTCCCTCCGTGCTCCGCTCCTCTAAGGTAGCAGCCAACAGTGCGTCGACGATGACCTTCATCCGGCTGCCAAGCGAACCTTTCACCAGCACGACATCGCCATCGCGCAGCGCGGCGACGACATGAGGAGCCAAGCTCTCGCTGTCCGCCTCATGCACCACCTCGAGCCGCGTCGGCAGCGCCTCGGCCAAGCGGCGCATCAAGGGTCCGCAGAGGAAGACACGGGCAGCTCCGCTTTTCGATACGGCATCTGCCAATTCAGCGTGAAAACGCTCGGCGTCGGGGCCCAACTCCAACATGTCTCCCAGCACCACCAGCCGGCGTCCTTGCCCCTCAGGCTCCACCTCCGACAGCACCGAAAGGGCGGCGGCCACGGAGTGAGGGTTGCCGTTGTAGCTTTCGTCCAGGAGCGTGATCGCGCCACCCGAGCCAAGTGAAAGGCGACGCCGGGCGCCGCGGCCCGCCAGCGGCCGGAGGGCACGCAGGCCAGCGGCGGCGCGCTCCACATCCCCTCCCATGGCCTGAACCGCTGCAAGAGCGGCCAACGCATTGATCGCCTGATGCCGCCCGGCAAAGGGAACGTGGAAGGTCAGCGCTTGCCCCTGGAAGCTGGCAACAACATCTCCCCCTTCCCCAACCGGGTGATAATCCAGCAGGCGAACGTCAGAAGACGGGTGTGCCCCAAAGCTGATCACCTCGGCGCCCTGCGCCTTCGCCGCCGCACTCAGGCGGTCGAAGAAGTCGTCGCCACGAGGCAGAACGGCCTTTCCTCCGGGCTCGAAGCCTTCGAAGATCTCGGCCTTCGCGTCGGCGATACCCTCGCGCGATCCAAGGTATTCCAGGTGTGCCACCCCGATGTTGGTAATGACCGCCAGATGGGGGCGCACCAGCCTGGTGAGCGCCCTGATCTCGCCGGGCCGATTCATGCCGACCTCGCAGATCGCCCAACGCGCATCCTTTGGAAGTCGCGCCAGCGTCAACGGCACACCCCAATGGTTGTTGTAGCTCGCTGCGGCAGCGTGGGTTTTCCCCAGGGCGGTGCAGGCGCCCCTCAAGAGCTCCTTCGTGCTGGTCTTGCCGGTAGAGCCCGTGACCGCACAAACCACAGCGTCACTCCGCGCGCGCCCCGCCGCACCGAGCTGGGTCAGGGCGGCCAGTGTATCTTCGACCACCAGCAGCGGCGCGTACTCGGGCAGCCCTTCCGGCCGACGGCTGACGAGCGCCGCAGCCGCACCCTTCTTCAAGGCCTCCTTTACGAAGGCGTGTCCGTCATGGTTGGGGCCGGACAGCGCGACAAATAGGTCCCCTGCCGCAACCGATCGTGTATCGATCGAGACTCCCGTTGCGCGCCAGAGGTCCGGCCCCTTTCCGTTGGTTGCTGCCTGCGCGTCGACTGCGCTCCAGAGGATTTCCGCGGTCATGCCTCTCTCCTCTGGAGATCTGCGATGACGCGACGCACCTCTTCCCGGTCGTCGAACGGCAGCACCCTGTTCCCTACAATTTGTCCCTGCTCGTGCCCCTTGCCCGCCACGACCAGCAGGTCCCCGTCACGGAGCTCGCCAACGGCCTCTTCGATGGCCTTGCGACGATCATCGATCTCAATGCCCTCAGGCACCGCTGTCAGGATTTGCGCGCGGATTTCCACAGGGGGTTCGCTGCGAGGGTTGTCGTCGGTGACAATCACCACGTCAGCCAGGCGGGTCGCCACCTCACCCATGAGAGGGCGCTTCCCCGGATCGCGGTCGCCGCCGGCGCCGAAGACAACAAGCAGACGCCGGCGCGCGTGGGGTCGCACGGCCTGCAGTACGGTCTTCAGGGCTCCCGGCGTGTGCGCATAGTCGACGAAGACCTGGCCGCCTGCAGGTGTGATACCCACACGCTCAACGCGACCGGGCACACCGCGAATCTTGGTCAAGGCGTCGAGGGCGGCGTCCTCATCCGCGCCCTCGGCGAGAACCAAGCCAAGAGCGGCGAGCGCGTTCATGCCCTGGAAGGTGCCGGCAACGGGCAAGGCAAGACGGAGGGTGCGCCCAAAGATCTCCAGGGCAAGTTGGAGTTGAGCGTCCTCCGGCACCAGGTCCAGGAGCTTGAGTTCGCGCCCGCCGCGACCATAGCCGATCACGCGCTGCCCGCGCGCTCGGCATAGCGAGGAAAGGCCTTCAAACTCGGGCACGTCGGCGTTGAGAACCGCCGTGCCGCTTGTCGGCAGCAGGGCCTCGAAGAGGCGCCGCTTGGCCGCAAAATAGCTTTCCATCGAGCCGTGATAGTCGAGATGATCTCGGCTCAGATTGGTGAAGGCGGCGGCTTGGATCGTCACGCCGTCGAGCCGATACTGCTCCAGCCCGTGGCTGGAAGCCTCCATCACCAGGTAGTTGAAGCCGTCGTCGGCGAGTTCATTCAGCACCCGGGCCAACTCGACAGGGTCCGGCGTGGTAAGCGCCTTCGGCGCTCCGGGACGAGGCGGCTCCAGACCAAGAGTCCCCAGGCTGGCGGCACGGTAGCCGAGAGCATCCCAGAGCTGCCGCGTAAAGCTCGCGACCGAGGTTTTGCCGTTGGTGCCCGTGACCGCCGCAGAGTAACGCGGCTGGCGCCCGTAGAAAGCCGCCGCCATCAGCGCCAGTCGCCGGCGGGGTTCGGGATCGACCAGCAGGACCGCTGCTTGCGCTGCTTCGGGAAGCCGAGTGCCTTCAGGAGCCAGCACGGCGACGGCGCCGCGCTGCACCGCTTCGGCGATATAGGCACGACCATCGGCCCGCGATCCTGGGAGCGCTGCAAAGAGATACCCCGTCGCAACCTGTCGGCTATCCGCCGTCAGACCGGTCACCTCGAGGCTCGATGCCTCCGGCACCTTGGCCGCGTGGGCCTGAGGTATCAGTTCAGCGAGACGCAATGGTCGGCCCTCTCAACCGTGCGGGTATGAGCAAGGGATCGTATTCCTGCTCGTCTGCCTTGGGGCGTGGCGGCAGGCCGAGAAGCGGCCCGAGCCGCGACACGACGCGCCCCATGGCCGGCGCCACCACCCATCCGGCGGTTGCGAAACCGTAGGTCTTCTCCGTCGGCTTTGGCTCATCGACCATGAGGAAGACGACGTAGCGCGGGTCATCGATCGGGAAAGCTCCGGCAAAGGAAGCGATACGCTTGTCGAGCTGATAGCCGCCCGACGGGCTCAGCTTGTTCGCTGTCCCCGTCTTGCCGCCCAGCAGGTAGCCTTCCACATCGGCGTTGCCGCCACTGCCGTGCAGCACGACGAGGCGGAGCAGCCACCGCATCCGTTCGGCCGTAAGCTCAGAGATGACTCGCTCGCGCGGTCCCTCCTCGCCAGCCAGGCGTTTGATTAGCGTCGGCTGCACCAACTCGCCACCGTTCACGAGCGCGGCAAAAGCGCGCGTTACCTGTAGTGGCGTAAGGGCTATTCCATGACCGTACGACACGGTCATGGTGTTTATCTCCCGCCACGGTTGCGGGATCATCGGCCGGCCGCGCTCGGGCAGTTCCAGGGGGGCGGGCGAGAAGAGTCCGAAGCGGTCGAGATATTCCCGCAGGCGCTCCGTACCCATCTCCATGGCCATATGGACCGTGCCGATGTTGCTGGAGTACTGGAAGATCTCCGGCACATTCATCCAGCGCTTCTTGCCGCGGAAGTCATTGATGGTGTAGCGCGCCACGCGAATGGGCTGGGAGGTGTCCCAGCCGTCCTCCAGGGTAACCACGCCGGAATCCAGGGCGGCGCTCGTGCTGAAGGACTTGAGAACGGACCCTACTTCGTAGACGCCGAGGGTGGCGCGGTTGAATCGCTCGTCGGGCTTTGCCCGGCCTGGCATGCGCGGATCGAAGCTGGGGAGGGAGACCATGCCCAGGATCTCACCGTTATTGGCATCCATGACGATGCCCGCCCCGCCGATACCGGAAAACTCGTCGATCGCGGCCTGAAGCTCTTCGGTGAGCAGGTGCTGCACCCGCAGGTCCAGGGAAAGCTGCAGCGGTGTCTGGCCACCGGACAGCCAGGCGTCGAAGGACGCCTCCATTCCCGCAATGCCCTTGTTGTCGATGTCGGTGAAGCCGACCACGTGGGAGACGATCTCGCCGTGTGGATAGAAGCGGCACTCATCCCGTTGCAGATGGAGGCCCGGCACACCGAGGCGATTGACGGCCGCGGACTCCCGGGGCGACAGGCAGCGCTTGACCCAGACGAAGGAGCGATCGCTGGCCAGGTCGGCGCGCAGGCGCTCACCGACCGCATCGGGCATGATTTCCGCCAGACGATCCGCCACCTCTACGGGATCGCGCAGCTCCCGCGGATTGGCATAGACCGCCATCGTGGGCAGGTTCGACGCGAGGATCTCGCCGTTGCGATCCACGATCTGGGTACGGCTGGTGTGCCACTCGCCTGGACGATCCACCGTGCCGGCGATGCGCGGGACCGAGTTCCCTTGCATCAGAGAGAGATCGACCAGCCGCACCCCGACCGCCAGAAAAGCCAAGGCAAAGAGCAACCCGGCAAAGATCAGGCGATTGCGTCCCGTCTCCAAAACCGTCTTGCGATTGCCATCGAGCTCGGCGACCCAGCACTGCGGCTGACCGAGGTCCATTCCGCAGGGAACATCCGGGTGCATCTCAGGCGTGGCAGGCCGGCGATCGGTCATCGCAGCACTCCGCCGTTTGCGGAGATGGGCAGCGCCCGCGGCGAGGCCTCGTAGCTGTCCTGCTCAAGGACGGGGGTCACGGTTTCACCCATCAACTGAGCGATCTTGTCCCCGATATCATCCAAGGGCTCGGCCGGCGCCGGCGCGGCAGGAGTGGAAGCCTGTACGGGCTCTGGCGCAGGTGCGGCAGACCGAGAAACCTGAGGTTCTGCTGCGGAGGGAGCGGCGACAGGAGCTGCGCTCGCCATCCTGATCTCGGGATGCCCCTCCCCTGGCCATCCGGCGGGCGTCGTGGGGCGCGGGCGGGGCTGAGGGAGCTTGTTCTCCAGATCTGCCTGGGCGTAACCGAAGTCTTCAGGGCGCGGCGGCAAGACCTCAAAGGAAGCGAGGACCTGCGGCGCTTCCATTAGCCCCATCTCCAGGTGCCGCGCCGCCAGTTCGGAAATGCGTTCAGGCTGATTCAGGTAGCTCCACTCTGTCCTGAGAACATGCATAGCCTCCCGATCGACCCGGATCTGCTGATTCAGGGTAGCAAGCTCTTGCTCCAGATCCTGGACGCGGTACTTCACCTGAAAGAGAAAGCCGGCAATTCCGGCCGCGACCGCGACGATGAGCAGTAGCACCAGGCGGTTCATGCCGTTCCTCCTCTCTGCGGAGCGTCATGGCCATGGGCCGGGGCAGCAGTGCGCACCGCCGCCCGAAGCCGTGCCGAACGGGCGCGAGGATTGATGCGACACTCCTCTTCGCCCGGCCGGCGCGCCTGCCGGAAGAGCAACTCGAAGCTGGGCTCCCCCAACTCGAGGGCAGGCGTATGACGCGAGCCGCGCGGTGCAGCGCCGGAGCGCTCTCGCAGGAACTGTTTGACGATACGATCTTCGAGTGAGTGGAAGGAGACGACAGCAAGACGGCCGCCTGGTGCGAGCAGGCGCTCCGCGGCTGCCAGCCCCCGCTCCAGTTCACCTAGTTCGTCGTTTACGTAGAGCCGCAGGGCCTGAAATGTCCGTGTCGCCGGATCGATGCCGTCAGCCGAGGCCCTCACCACGCTGCGCACGATCTCTGCAAGCTGCAGCGTGCGGGTAATCGGCGCCTCGCGGCGTGCCGCGACCAGAGCACGCCCCACCTGGCGCGCCCGCCGCTCGTCGCCAAGGCGCCAGATAATGTCGGCGAGCAGGGCTTCCGGAGCTTCATTTACCACATCGGCCGCGCTGGGGCCTTCGCCACTCATGCGCATGTCCAAGGGACCATCGGTGCGGAATGAAAAGCCTCGTTCCGCCTCATCGAGTTGCGGCGAGGAAACCCCCAGGTCGAGCGCGACCCCATCGACCGAAGCTTCACCGCTGATCCGGTCCATGTCTCCGAAGCAGCCTTCCACAAGGCGCAAACGCCCCGCGAATTCCCGCTCCATCGCACGGCCGGCTGCAATCGCCTGCGGATCGCGATCCAGAGCGACGAGCCGACAATCGGCCGCCTCTAGAATTCCTCGAGCGTAGCCACCTCGGCCGAAGGTGCCGTCGAGATAGATCGCCCCCTGACGCGGTGCCAGCGCGTCTAGGACCTCATCCAGCATCACGGGGACGTGTCCGGATGCCTGCGTATTCTGGATCGACATCATGGCTCAGGTCCCCTGCGGCCGACGAAGCGGAAGGGACAATCCCTTCTCCCCGACCCGGGCACGAGCCTGCGCCTGGTATTCCTTGAAGGCCGCCGGCTCCCAGATGTGAAAGAAGCGACCAAGTCCGGCGAAGACCGCCTCTTCCTGGATGCCGCTGAATTCGAGCAGTTCTTCGGGAAGCTGCACCCGCCCGCCGCTGTCCCATGCCAACTGGCGCGCGTCGGAAAAGAGGCTGAAGGCCAGGGCTTCCTGGTCGTCCGAGAAAAGATCAAAGCTCTGGTCGACGCTTTCCATCAGCTCTGCCATCAAGCCGAGACCACATCCTTGCACCGCGGTGGCGCGCGGCGCGGCGAAACACACGATCCCAGGAAAGGAATCTGCAGCAAGAACTTGGCGAAAGGGGGCCGGCACCGACACGCGTCCTTTGCGGTCAACCTTGTTGATATAAGTCCCTAAGAACGGCGCTCGAGTGGCCACCCCGATCTCCTGCCGCTCCGGTCAATCGACTAAACCCCTCGCCTCCGACTGACCCCCGCGGCTGCGGTTGCGCCCGACATCTCTGCCAGGCCTGTCCCCCGGTCCAGCCGTTGCATCCGTCACCTTCATCGCGATGAACGCAGATGGCTCAACCTGGGATTTCATGGGATATCATGGGCCTTTATGGGCGTCAATGGGAACGCAAGTAATTCTCTGTGATAATCAAATAGAAAGAACCGCAGTTTTCCGCGGGTTACGACCCCCGCCCAATGCAACCCACAGCTTGTCCACGAAACGACACGTCATAGCTTGTGGGCCACAAAACTAGACTATGTTCTCTTTATGTTCTCCTAGCGAGCCACTTTAAATAACTGACAGAGACCAATAGTCGGCGGGCCAAATACAGGCTGAGCGCGCCAGGGCGTAGAAAAGGCAAAGCATGCATAGGGAAGAAAGCCAGATGGCCTGTAAGCCGGGTTCTGTCCCTGTCAACGACAGGGGATGGCCATTCATCTGGGACGTCCGTCGCCGAACGCCTCGCGCGACCTACCCGGGCAGCAGCGCGAGAACGCGCCTGGTCTTGAGACCCACTGCCCCTACTCGGTCTTGCTCCCGGTGGGGTTTACCGTGCCGTCTCCGTTGCCGGCGACGCGGTGCGCTCTTACCGCACCCTTTCACCCTTACCGGCCTGAAGCCGGCGGTTTGCTTTCTGTGGCACTTTCCCTAGGGTCGCCCCCGCCGGGCGTTACCCGGCACCGTGTTCTCGTGGAGCCCGGACTTTCCTCCCCCGTGAATGCACGAAGACGTGCATGACACGAAGGCGGCCATCCGGCCATCTGGCTGGATTGGATGTAGGGCCCAGAACGGCAGGGGTCAATGCATCGGTGCCTTCTGACGAAGCCCGGACGGAGCCATTTCACGGGGGGCAGTTCTACCCTTCAAGCCCGGCCTTTCGACGCGACGCCATTCCGTTGTGACAGGCCACTGCACCCTGCAAAAGCTGGATCGCCAGGGCGGCGCCGACGCCCTCGCCGCTCCGCATTTCCAGGTCCAGCAGCGGCCGCTTGCCAAGCTTCGACAGCAGGTGGTCGTGAGCCTTCCCTTGAGCTCGCTGGGCCACCACACAGTGGTCCAGCAAATGCGGCTCCACAGCATAGAGAACCGCGGCCGCGGCCGAACAGACGAAGCCATCGAGGACAACGGGAATGCGACCGAGGCGACAGGCCAAAACGGCGCCGACAATAGCTGCAAGCTCCAGCCCGCCTAGCGCTTGCAGAACCCCAAAGGGATCATCGAAGGCCGCCCGGTTGGCCGCCACCGCTTCGGCGACAAGCACGCGTTGGCGCTCCGCGTCCGTGTCATCACCCATATCTACCCAGTCCGCCGCCTCACCGCCGAAGAGGGCGTGGCACAAGGCTGCGGCGCAGATGTCATTTCCGGCGCCCAGATCCCCAAGCGCCATGACATCAAAGCCCTCTTCGACCGCCATCATGCCGTAGGCCAGGGCGTTGGCGCAGTCTTCCTCGCTCATGGCCGGCCCTTGGGTGAAATCGGCCGTTGGTTGATCCAGGGCCATTTCATAAACCCTAAGATCCGCCCCGACGATCGCCGCCAGTTGATTGACCGCCCCGCCGCCGGAGACATAAACCTGAACCATCCGGGCGGTCATTTCGGGGTCGAGATCCGGCAGGCCGCGCGCGGCAATTCCATGGTTGGCTGCGAAGACCGCAACCCGCGGGCGCTCCATGCGTGGCGGCTGGGCGCCTTGCCAGGTCGCCAGCCAAACTGCCAAATCCTTCAGCCGGCCGAGACCGCCACCCAGTTGTGCCAGCTCTGCCTGATGTGCTTCTGCGGCCTCTTGCGCCGAAAGATCCGGCCCCGGCATTTCGCGCAGCAGCGCGCGCACCTCGTCCAGCCGTGGCTCCAGCTTGCGCATCCGCTATCTCCTTAGTGCTATCGTTAGAGCTAACCTATAGCGGATCGCGCCTGCTCGGGAACACGTGTATTCCCGGTGTGCCATATAAATCCGCTATCACTTCAAAGAGCTAGAGCAGCTTCACGCAACACATGGAATCACTTTGTGAACCCAATTTGATTCGATCTGCCCTAGTACCATGGCGGGCCCTCCCGAAACCTGTGAGCTGGCAGCTTGCCGCAAAGCGCCCCAGGACGTTATTAGAATACGTAGATTCGCCCGCGCGGGCAGTCATCGCTATTCCACGACAAGGATTCCACGACAAGGTGGGAAGAGAATGAGCAAGGCGGTTCGCTGGTGGTGGATACGCCACGCACCGGTCGATAATGGTGGGCGCATCTACGGCTCCGAAGACCCGCCGTGTGACTGCAGCGATTCCGCCCTCTTCACCCAGGTGGCCGCTCTTCTGCCAGCCAACGCAATCTGGATCACAAGCCATCTGCAGCGTACGCACCAAACGGCGCAGGCGCTCGTTTCGCATATGGGGCAAGAGCCTGCCGACCTACTGACCGAACCGCGCTTTGGTGAGCAGTCTTTCGGCGCCTGGCACGGCTTGACCCGCGAAGAGCTGCGCCTTCAGCGCCATCCCCAGTGGCACCGCTTCTGGCACGCCCCCGCTGATGAGCGGCCTCCCGGCGGAGAAAGTTTTCTGGACCTGATCGGCCGGGTACAGGCCGCCGTGCAGGCCTGGACGGACCGCTATCCGGGCCGCGACCTTGTGGCAGTGGCCCATGGCGGCACCATCCGCGCCGCACTGGCCATCGCTCTGGATCTGGATCCAGAGGCGGCACTGCGCCTGACCGTTAACAACTGCTCACTAAGCCGCATGGAGTGGATACCCGGCGCGGCCGGATCGCACTTGCCGGAGCACGAAGGCGTCTGGCAAGTCAGCCTTGTCAACTTTCCGCCACGAAGCACCGCTTAACTTCACCGCCGAAGATCTGCACAACGAGTCGCAGCGAGGAGATTTCAATGCACGCCTTCGTTCTTCGCCCAAGACTGCCCCGGCTTGCCGCCCTGTTAATGGCGCTCACGCTCCTCGTCGGTTTTCAGCAGCCGGCAGTGGCCGACGATCGCGCCGACGCTGCGGATCTCGTCGACCGCGCCCGGGTTACCTTGAGCTCCCTGCTGCGGGATCCGCAATACGAACAGCTTGAAACCTATCTCCGGGCAGCCAGCGGCGTCATCATCTTCCCGCAATTGGTGCGTGGTGGATTCATCGTCGGCGCCGAAGGTGGCAGCGGCGTGCTTTTGGCGCGCAGCACGGACAACAGCTGGGGCCCGCCCGCTTTTGTGCGCCTCACCGCCGGTTCCATCGGCCTGCAGATCGGTGGGCAGGTATCGGAGACCATCCTGGTCATCATGAACGACGGCGCACTGGATGCGGTGCTCAGCCAGAACTTCAGTTTTGGCGGCGATCTCTCCGTGGCAGTTGGGCCCGTAGGCCATGGCGTGCGGGCGGGATCTACCGCCAACCTGGGCGGGGACATCATCGCCTTTTCCCGCACCCAGGGCCTCTTCGGTGGCGGATCGCTGGAAGGCGCGGCCCTGACGGCGCGCAACACCCTCAACGCCGCCTACTATGACGCGCCTTCAGCAACGCCTTACGAAATCGCCATTGAGCGGCGCTATCACAACGTGGCCGCCGATCCGCTGATCCAGAGCCTGCCGTAAGGAATCGCCTCACGCCAGAACAAGGCGCGCCAGGAGCAGGAGGACAAGTAAACCGGCCTGGAGCAGGGCGGCGCGCGTGAAAAGATCGATGGCCAGCCGCAGCATCGAGGAACGCCAGGGCGGCGCGACGACAAGACCGAGCAGCAGCCGTTCCGGCCACTGCCGCCGCCCCGCTCCGCTCCAGAGCGCATCCCTGCCACCTTCCCCTTTCGCCGGCTCGCGCAGAAGGCTGACCCCGGCGAGCAGGAGAAGCGCGGTCACCTGGGCCGGCACCCACTCCAGGCCGCGGCACAGCCGAAGGGCACCCTGGGCAAAGATTCCCGCCGGCGCCTCCTGCTCGCTCCCGTTCAGCGCCCCACCTCCGTAGAGCCGAGCCAACAACAAGCTGACCTGCTGCAGCAGAAGACCGCCGGGTCCCAACAGGACGTACCAGAAAATCGGCGTGACGAGACTGTCGTTCAGACGGCGTGCGAGGCCGGCCATCGCCAGCGGAATCATGGCCGGCTTGGGCAGCCGCTCCGCCTGGAAGGGAGCGAGATCACCTGCGGCAAGACGACTGAGCGCCGCCCTTGCAGCGGGAAGATCGTTCTCTTCCAGCCCCGCGGCTACCGCCATCGCCTGATCCCGGGTTCGGCGCTGGCGCACCACCAGCAGCAGGAGCAGTAGTTCCAGAGGCCAGGCGAAGGGATAAAAGCGGGTCAAGAGCGCCAATA
>JAJUFM010000192.1 GCA_029265995.1 Rhodospirillaceae bacterium
TCGCTGACGGAGCACTGGGCGAGCTGCTAGAAAGACCCCATATTGAGAAGCCTTTGCAACGGGACGTCCGGTGGGGCGCCGCCGTAGCCGCGATAGGAGCTAAGGGACAGTGACCAGCCGACCTACGGTTTTCATCCATACCAACCACAAGCAGATGCTTGGCGCCCTGGTATCGCAGCATTCCCTGAAGCGAAATTCAGCCAACGCCGACAAGTTCGACGTAAGGATCATCAATACCGCCGATCATCCCTTCCTTGCTGAGAAGGAAGGCCAGGAGTTTCTGCGGGACGGGGGAAAGCGCGTCTGGCGAATGGAGGATCTGCAGTCCTTTACGCCGTTGCGCTTCATGCCGCCGGAGCTGATGGGCTACGAGGGACGAGCGGTCGTCATTGACCCGGATATCTTCGCCGTCGGGGACGTCTGGGAACTGCTGAGCCGCGACATGGAAGGCAAGGCGATCTTCTGCCGGCCCCGCGCAGGCGCCAAGGGACTCGGCGGCTGCCTGGCCACTTCAGTGATGCTTCTAGACTGCGCCAAGCTGCAGCACTGGCGGGTTCAAGAAGGGTTCGAAGAAATGTTTCGCTTCGAACGGGATTACATGGACTGGATCTGTTTGAAGCTCGAGCCGCGGGACTCCATCGGCCTGTTCGAAGAGCACTGGAACGATTTCGACCGCCTGACCAAGCGGACGCGCCTTTTGCACAACACTAAACGGCAGACACAGCCGTGGAAGAGCGGTCTGCCGGTCGACTTCGTTCCGGCAAACAAGCGTCTAAGCCTGGTTCAGCCCAAGTCGTGGGTGCACTTCCTGCGCAGTAATGTGTTGAGGCTTTCGGGACCGACGCACTACAAGCCTCATCCGGATCCGCGACAGGAAGCCTTTTTCTTCGGCCTTCTGCGAGAGTGCCTGGAAAACGGAACGGTCTCCGAGGAGTTTCTGCGCCAGGAGATGGCCGCCAACCACGTGCGCCACGATGCCTTCCAGGTGATGGAGAGAACGGCAGGTCAGCAGGCAGCTTGAGACTACTGCTCTTGTCTCCGCTCAGGCGCCAGGACCGTCGAGAAAGTGCGCCAGGGCCTCCCCGCCAGTCTCGCCTGCACGCTTGATCTCGCGGCGCGCCACCGAACGGATGTGCACCTCGTCAGGGCCGTCAATGAAGCGCAGGGCGCGCCCCCAGGTCCAGAGGTAAGACAGGGGCGTGTCTGGCGTAAGTCCCATCGCGCCGAAGATCTGGATGGAGCGGTCCAGCACTGCGTTCTGCAGGCGCGGGACGATCACCTTGATCGCCGAAACTTCATTGCGCGCCGCCCGCTTGCCTTGCGTGTCAAGGAGCCAGGCCGTGCGCAGTACGTAGAGGCGCGCCTGATCGATCTCCATCCGCGACAGCGCGATCCACTCCGAGACCTGCCCGTGCTGATGCAGAACCTTGCCGAACGCCTTCCGCTGTAACGCGCGATTGCAAGCCAGTTCCAGCGCCAGCTCGCACTGGCCGATGGAGCGCATGCAGTGGTGGATGCGGCCGGGTCCCAGCCGTGCTTGAGCAAGCGCGAATCCGGCTCCCTCCTCCCCCAGGAGGTTGGACACCGGAACCCGCACGTTGCGGAACAGGAGCTCACAGTGGCCTTCCGGCGCGACGTGGTGCATCACCGGAATATTCCGAACAATCTCGAGGCCTGGCGTGTCCATCGGCACCAGCACCATGGAGTGACGCTGATGGGGCTCACCTTCGGGATTGGATAGGCCAAGCACGATAGCAACGCGGCAACGCGGGTCGGCCGCGCCCGTGATAAACCACTTCCGCCCATTGATGACATATTCGTCCCCCTCGCGGCGGATGGAGGTGCTGATGTTGGTGGCGTCGGAAGAGGCGACGTCGGGCTCCGTCATGGCGAAGCAGGAACGGATTTCACCGTTCAAAAGGGGGTCGAGCCACTGCTCTCGCTGCTCCTGGGTTGCAAAGAGATGGAGCAGTTCCATGTTGCCCGTGTCCGGAGCATTGCAGTTGAAGATCTCCGAAGCCCAGGGCACCCGGCCCATGATCTCGGCCAGCGGCGCGTACTCCAGGTTCTTCAGGCGAGTGCCAGGCTCGTCTTCGCGCAATCCCGGAAGAAAGAGGTTCCAGAGGCCTTCGCTCTTGGCCTGCTCCTTCAGCTCTTCCACGACCGGCGGCGGGTAGATGCCGGATTCCACATCCCGGTGCCAGCGCTTGTTTGCCGGAAGCACTCGCTGATCCATGAATGCCTTGAGCTTGGCGCGCAGTTCTTCAACGCGCGGGCTGTAAGCGAAGTCCATCCGAAAATCTCCTCACTGCGGCGACCTTCGTATTTCTCGAGAGGTCTCCGGTTAATCAAGCGCAAGCGCGATGGCCGCAAAAGGACCTTATCGCAAAGCATGATCAATAACCCAGTTTCGCAGCCTCCTTCTGCCTGCTAAGCTATTTGTCAGACAAATAGCACCCACAGTACGCTGAGTTTTGCGCTCGATGCCGGAAGCTGGCTTTCTCGTAAAGAAAAACGCGCACCGCACCCGCCGGGGCGGCTTGCCGTTGCAAGTGGCGAGAGAGATTGCCCAGCGGATCCTCACTGGCACCTATCCGCCAGAACAGACCATTCCCGTGGAAAGCGTACTGGTAGAGGAATTTGGCGTCAGCCGCTCGGCGCTTCGAGAAGCCATCAAGCTGCTGACCGCCAAGGGCCTGCTCGCAACCCGCCCGAA
>JAJUFM010000174.1 GCA_029265995.1 Rhodospirillaceae bacterium
GCCTGTGCCGAGGTTACCGTAGGCTCAGAGGATGAAGGCTGGGCCCTGCGTTGCAGGGACGAGTTGGCCGATTTCGTCGAGGATCTCGAAGCTTATGAACAATGCGTCGTTGGGCGCATCGGCACTATGCGGGATCTGGCAACCAGCGAGCTTGAGCGGGTCGAATGCCTGGTGGAGCAGGAGCAGAGCAGCAGTGACGGAGACATGGATTGTGAGTGATAGGCCCTCCCCTTCCATCCAGTGGTTCGCCCATCCAGGCAGCCTCCACCGAGATAGTCGCAGCCTCCGCTTTCACGGTGAAGTGGGGCGAGGGGAGGACGCGCGAACCGTGAATGTCGCAGTGAGCTGGGAGGCTCTTGAAGCGCTCGAAACGCAGCAAAGCGAGGTTCGGGATCATCTGCGCTATAGCGAGATCTTCGAGGCGAACCGGGAGAAGCTGACCGCTATTGCAGAACGCAAGCTGGCTCGGGGAGATGGCTTGACCGACGGCTATCTGACAATCGGGCCGGAAGATCTGTAAGCTGATCGTTACCAGAAGAATGGCCGGCCCGGTCGCGGCCTCCTGGTTCTAGCAGGCACGCGACAGCGTCAGGCCGCCGGTCAGCTCCAGATAGCGCACCGTCGCCTCTGTGCGGTTTCGCACCTTGAGCTTGCGAAAGATGCTGCGGTTGTGCAGCTTGATCGTGACCGGGTTGAGGGACAAGCGCGTGGCTATCTCCTTGTTGGAGAGGCCCTGCAGCAGAAGCTCCATGACTTCCTGCTCCCGCGGCGTCAAGGAAGGCTTCCCCATGACCTTCTGTACCGGCGGCAAAGGCTTTCGCAGCTGCGCCTTGCCATCCGCATAGACCGAACTCTTCCTGCAACTCGACACGAAGATCTCCCCGGCCAGCATCAGGTCGATGGCGGGTGGCAAGGCTGTGATGGACACACCTTTGGAAATGAAGCCGATGGCACCCTGCTCCAGAACGGCCTGGGACAAGCCCTCGTCATCCCGACCGCTCCAGATGGCAACCGGCACGTCCCGGCACTCCTTTATGCTTGGGACGATGTCGTTTCCCGCTATATCCGGAAGGTTGTAGTCCACGATACAGAGATCGACGGGCTCTTGTTTCTCAAGCCACTCCCGAAAGGCGGTGAACTGCAAGAAATCGCGCGTCTTGTAGCCCCTGATTGCCAGGAGCTCCCCAAGAGCCTTTGCAATAAGCGGATGGTCATCAACCACCGCAATGACCTTTTCCCGCGAACTCATTTCACCACTCCGTCAGCTTCACCCAGCCGGTGGTCACCATAATCCATTCGATCGCGATCGCAAGTGGAATTCCACACCTCAAGGTAGACATTCTGAGCCTTTATACCGCTTTTCCTTGATAGCCTACCAACATCGCCCAACGCCCTCCCTCGACAGGGTTGTCGTCGGCGATGGTTAGAGGCTGTCCAGTTGCGAGATCCAGCCGTCGATCGGAGAGACGGAAAAGCTTGCGGAGGTAGCTGCTGGGCTACCGGCGTCGGAGACGATCGGCCACCAGCCGTTGAAAGCGATGGATCCGTGCAGGCCCTGCCGATAGGTGGCGCTCGTAGCATAGGAATGGAAGTAGCCACTCATTCCACCGTAGCCAAAGCCACTCCTTCGGGTGATGGATCGGGTGGGACCGACGGGCATGCCGTCTACCGACAGGAATGCCTGCCCGTCCTTCCGCGTCACGTCGGACAAGAGGCCGCTTGGCAGTCGATGAAGATTGTTCCGGCTCACCCCTTCGGTGAGCCGGTCGAGGAGGATGATTTGGCGATAGCCGGGACTCATCCCGACGCCCGCCGACGGGCCGCGGAAGGAGGGTTGGTAGGGGGCATTGTTCCACTGCGCCGCCGCCTCATCCGTCGGTAGAACAACTGTAGAAGCTGCCGCGAACACCACTGCTAACCACAAGTTCTTCATGCCTTTTCCTTTCCACCCACAATCGGGACCTACCGCTCGTCTGAGCGCGCACGAAACTCGCGGGCTACTTCGGCTGCTCCTTCTGATCCAGATAGCGATACGCCAGGATGGCTGCGGCGGTTCGGCTTCGGCACCCCAACTTCGCGAGCAGGCCCCGCACCCGATTCCGTACACGCCCCAGAGGGAGCTTCATGATGGCCGCAATCTCGGCGTTGCTGGCACCCGTCATGATCAGTTCCAGAAGTTCGCGCTCCTGGCTGTCGAGCCTTGCCAGCTTGCCGCCCTGATGTTGCTGATCGAGTAGCAGCCGTGTAGCGGGTTCCGGCATCGCTGACAGGTCATACAGGGCAAGGCGCAACAGATCCTCGCCATGCTGCCCGAGCTTTTCGGGCTCAATACATCCAACCAGCGATTCAACAAGCTCGTCCTTCTCCAAATAGTAAAGCACGCGCGGCATCTCCTCCAAGGGAGCTACCACTATTATGCGCATGGCAGGAAGCAAGCGTCGACGCCGTTGACGCAGCAGCCGTAGAAGCCCCCTGCCGGTGATCACCAGCACCGTCAGCTTCTTTCCGGCGGGACCGGGAAAGCTATGACTGGCGATGGCAGCAGCGACGTCAAAGCGTGCCAGGATTGGCACAGCGAGCGGCTCCATCACGGCCGCGATCTGCTTTTGAAAGGCCTCGGGGCCTACGACTACGACCCCCTCGAGGTCAGCAAAGGTTGTCGGGGCCGCCGGGGAGGAGGATGCGTTCTTGTTATTGTTATGCATTCAGTCGGCTCCTAAACGAGCCGGACCAGTATAGGAGCCGATCGCGCAAGCGTGGCAGCACCGCTCGGAGCGCAGGCAAGCAATTGTTGGGGAAGCTATCACTTATTGCCAGGACGCTACTCATCTCGATAAGCAGCCTGTGTCGCTCTTGAGGCAACATAGCCTCACCCGCGTACCATCTTCGTCACAAAGACGAGCTTTCCGAGCAGACCCCTACTCCTGATTCCATCGCTGATCCTCCGTTGAGCCTCTGCAGCAACGGCCATTCGCACCGTAAGCTTTGGCCATCGATCTCCTGCGGGTGGCATGGCCTCCCGCCAATACATCAGGGGCGCGTAAGGGAGGGATTATATGCAGTGGAACCGCGGACTGATGGGGCTGGCGCTGGCCTTGAGCCTCGCAGGTTGCCAAACGGCAGCGGTGGTAGCGGAAGGCAAGGCACCCGCCGTTCGACCTGCCTACAGCTTTCCGGTCACCACCAACACGACGCCCTACACCCGCTGCCTGCAGCAGCTTGCGAGCTATCCGGGCAGCCGGCTTCCCTCGATAGCGGTGGGAGAAGTCAGCGACAAGACCGGACAAATGGACACCTTCACCGAGAGCACGGTTCTGACCCAGGGTGTGTCCGAAATGGTCATGAGTGCGCTCTGGCGCAGCGGCAAGGCACGGCTGGTGGAGCGCTATGACCTGCGTATTCCCCTTGCCGAGCTCAAAATGATCGAACAGGGCCTGACCAGTCGCCGCGTTGCGGAAATGCAGCAGGCGGTGCCCGCCAGCGACTTTGTGATCCTAGGGGCGCTGACCGAGCTCAATTACAACATCGTGAGCGAAGGCGCGGGCCTCTGGATCGGCGGCGTCGGCGCCGGTGGCCGCACCGTGATTATCAACGTGGGCCTCGACCTGCGCCTGGTGAATGGGCGCACCTTCGAAGTGGTCCACGTCAGCCCTCTGCAAAAACAGATTCTTGGCTACGAAGTCGAAGCAAACGTCTTTCGTTTCTTCGGCTCCCAGCTCGTCGAGTTCGATGCGGGTCGCATTCAGAACGAACCCCTTCAACTCGGCGTGAGGTCCGTCGTCGAAATGGCTGTCTATCAAATGATGACGGACTACTTCCGCCTCCCGGCCGAGGAACAGTGCCAGGTCCGGGAGACGAACTTCTTCGATGAAACCCTGGCA
>JAJUFM010000061.1 GCA_029265995.1 Rhodospirillaceae bacterium
CGCTCATGCCCGCGGCATGATGACGGTCTGGATTGAGCACGATGCGCCCTGGAGCCGAAGCGGCGTGGAAGAGGAAGGGCAGCTTCCTTCCTGGGTCCACCACCACGATCATGACCTCTTGACCTGGCTGCAGAAGCTGCCTGGGTAGCAAAGGTGATCAAGGTTACAGCCCAGTTGTACTTGCCGAGGTAAAGCATGGCTCAGGATCCGGAACGCATCGCAGCCGCCGACACGGCCATGGCGGAAGAATTGGTTGAACGAGCCAGAAAGGCAGGCGCTGAAGCAGCAGACGCCGTGCTTATTCGTTCGACGTCCCTTTCCCACGCGCAGCGTCTGGGCCAGGTGGAACGGCTAGAGCGTGAGGAAAGCGTGGATTTGGGCCTGCGAGTGCTGATCGGGCACCGCCAGGCGATGGTATCCACAACGGATCTGGACCCTGCCTCCCTTGACGCCTTGATTGAGCGCTCGGTCGCCATGGCGCGGGTCGTTCCGGAGGACCGCTGGTGTGGCTTGGCAGCTCCAGAACAGCTTGCCACCGAGAGGCCCGATGTGGAGTCGAACGATCCCCAGGAGCCCTCTCCCGAGACCCTGATCGAGCGCGCACGCGCCTGCGAGGAAGCGGCTCGGGCAGTGGCTGGCGTCACCAACTCCGAGGGGGCGGAGGCCGGCTGGGGATCCACCCGCATGTCCCTGGCCGCCAGCAATGGCTTCCGCGGTACCTATGTGGGATCACGCCATAGTGTCGGCGTCTCCGTCCTCGCAGGAAATGGTCTCGAGATGGAGCGCGATTACGACTTCTCCAGTACGGTCTTTGGAGAAGACCTCGAAGACCCTGTCACTGTCGGACGGCGGGCAGGCGAGCGGGCGGTTAGACGATTAAAGCCACGTAAGCCCCGTACCGCCAGGCTCCCCGTAGTTCTCGATCCTCGCATCGCACCCAGCTTGCTGCGTTCGCTTGTAGGCGCCATTTCAGGCGCCGCCGTCGCACGCGGCACTTCCTTCCTGAAGGACAAGCTTGGGCAAACGATCTTTGCTCCCGGAGTTCAGATCGTCGACGAGCCCCATCGTCGGCGCGGCCTCCGCTCGCGTCCCTTCGACGGGGAGGGACTGCCAACGCAGCGCCAGGCGCTCATCGACAATGGCGTCCTGACAACCTGGCTGCTCGATCTGGCCAGCGCCCGCCAGCTGGGCCTTCCTCCCACCGGTCATGCCGCCCGCGGGGTTTCCGGCCCGCCGGGCCCCAGTTGCTCGAATGTCTGGCTCGCGCCCGGCACCTTGAGCCCGAAGGAAATGATCGGTGAGATCGAGGAAGGCTTCTACATCACCGAGATGATCGGCATGGGGGTAAACGCGCTTACCGGCGACTACAGCCGCGGCGCCAGCGGCTTCTGGATCGAAAAGGGAGAGCTCACCTATCCGGTTAGCGAGGCCACGGTGGCAGGAAACCTGCTTTCCATGTTTGCCGCTCTGACGCCGGCCAACGATCTGGAACTTCGCTACGGCATCGATTCGCCGACCGTGCGAATCGACGGCATGACCATCGCCGGTTCCTGACCGCGGCTCAAAAGAGGCGCGGTAGCGGAAGCAGCGGCAAGGGTCCGACGCGCAGGATGCCGTTTTGTGCCGTGATCGGCACCTCGATCTGACGCCGTCCCTGGCTGTTCTCGCTTGACATCGCCAGAAGCGCGAGGCGGGCCAGGCCGGCCACATCCTGCTTCACCAGATCTGCCTCTGCCAGAGCGTTCACTGTTTCCTCAAATCCGAAGATGCGAGCATGGCCCGCGCCCAGCGGCCGCCGCTCCTGATCCAGAGTCAGATTGCCGTCCCCCTCCAGGCGCAGAGGTCCCCAAGTCAGTTGCACCTCATCCAACTGCACCTGACCCCCCCGCTCTGCCCAGGAAGGCAGAACCGTCTCCGGCGGGCCAAATTCGAGCAAGCCGTCGAGATTGCCTCTCGCTCGGAGCTGTTGCAGTGACCGCCCGAGCGGTGGCTCCGCCGCGCTCGGCAGCTCAAGCTCGTCGATAGCAAGGACGAAGGGGACGAGATCAGAATCGGAGTCAGCCACTGTCGCGGCTCCCTCCTCGACAGCATTCCCCCAGCCGATCAGCAAGCTCTCCGCCTTGGTACCTCCATTGAAGTAGCCTGCCAGCGCCAAACGACGAAGGTCGAGACGGAGCCCCTCGAGTCTCCCTCGGCGATCGAGCCAAAGCTGTCCCTCCGCAGTCGCGGCGGCCAGCTCGAGGGGAGCAAGTGGCGAGTTCTCGGGCGGCTGGAAGGTGTGAGTACCTGGGAAAGTCAGATGAAGCTGCCGGGGTTGCCATAGCGGGGCTTCGGCGGTCAGGTCCGCGCCGTTCCATCTCCAACCGGTGGCGTCGAGCATACTGGGCTCGTCGATCTTCAGCCTGAGATGAGAGGGGAAACCGACAACCTTCATGTCGGTGTAGTCAAGCACGCGCCCTTCTGCTGCTTGCTGCGCCTGCCATTGCAGAAACTGCTCCTCAACCTGGAGCGCAGACCACCACCATATACCAGCCCAGAAAGAACCAAACAGGACAAGCGCAACTAGCAATACAGGGAACACATAGCGCATGATCGGCCGACCTCGAATTGAATGGCGGCTCCTGCTTACACCGGATCACCGAGGACCTGAACCTCCAGGGCAGGTTTGCTGCACTGCAGAAAGATGGTTATCCTGAAACAGCAACATGAGACACTGCAACAGCATCCCAGATCCTGACACCCTCGTGCGCAGCTTTACTGAGCCGGTGCGGCGCGAGCGTCCAGCGCTCCCGGCCGACCGCGACTGGTGGGTTTTCGGCTATGGCTCCCTGATGTGGGATCCGGGCTTTCCCTTCGGCGAAGCGCATATGGCGCTGCTGAGGGGCTTCCATCGCCGGTTTTGCGTCTACTCCTTCCGCTATCGCGGCACGCCTGAGCAGCCGGGGCTGGTTCTCGGACTGGCGCCCGGCGGCTCCTGCCGCGGCATGATCTTTCGGGTCGTCGCCGAACAGGGTGGAGCCGTCTTGGACTATCTCTGGGAACGAGAGATGGTCACCGGCGTCTATCGACCGCTTTGGCTGCCTGTCGAAACGCCCGAGGGCCCGCGGCAAGCCCTCGCCTTCGTCGCAGATCCGAAACATGACCAGTATTGCCGTTTGGATCCGTCATCTACCGCCGCCTTGATCCGGCAAGGGATCGGCCAGCGCGGTCCTTGCCTGGACTATTTGATCAACACGGACCGGCACCTTCGGGAACTGGGTATCCACGACCGAATGCTGGGCCAGCTGATCAGCCTTTTGGAGTAGCCGCCCCCTGTGAGTCGGATACAGTCGCCTTAGGCAGGCCTCCCCGCCGGCTTCTCGGGATCCGGCATTTCCGGGACCTCGCTTGGTATATCGTCCGGGCTTTGCGGTTCCGCCACCGGCTCTGGATCTGGCAGGGGCTGAGACGGCTTGGGTTGCGCCCGCAGGATGCGGAGCGGCGGCGCCTCGCCGTCGCGGCTTTCCCCAAAATAGAGACGATGGTGCGGATAGGGAAACTCGATGCCGTAGTCGTCGAAAGCTCTCTTGATCCGGCGATTGAACTCCCGCTTCACCGACCACTGCGTCAGAGGGATGGTCTTCAGGCGCGCGCGAATCACCGCGCCATTCTCGTCGAACCCATCCACGCCCAGCAACTCGAACTCGCCGGTGATGTTCTGCCCATGAACTTCGTCCGCCCGCAGCCCATCGGCGACCTCCTGCATGACGCCGATCACACGATCCAGATCTTCGCGATAAGGTGCCCGGACCTCGAGCAAGGCGTAGGAATACTCCTTGGTATAGTTTTGGATCGTGTCGACCACGCCGAACGGCAAGGCGTGGATGTTACCCTCCAGATCGCGCAGGAACATGGAGCGCACGGTCAGGCGTTCGACCACGCCGGAATGCCCCGCGACCAGGACTACATCGCCAACCGCCACGGAATCCTCGATCAGGATGAAGACGCCGGTGATGATATCCTTCACCAGGGTCTGAGCGCCGAAACCTATGGCCAGACCGACCACGCCGGCGCCGGCCAGCAGCGGTGCGATATTCACGCCGATTTCCGAAAGCACGATCAGCCCAACCATCACCACGAGCACAATCCGCAAGGCGTTTTGTGCCAGGGGAAGGAGCGTGCGCAGCCGTTGCCCGCCGCCTTCGGCAGCCCGGCGCTGGATGGTGGTCTCCACGTAGGCCGAGAAGACCTCCCAGAAAAGCAGGGCGATGACGAGGACGAAGCCGATAAGGAAGAGGGTCGACAGCAGGCTCCGCCCCTCGTCGGCGCTCAACCACCTGAAGGGCTCCAGGCCCCAGACTTCGAGGATCAGCAGCGCGGTGACCACGCCGAGAGCGATGTTCAGGATACGGTGAAAGGCCGGAAGATAGCGATTGGCCCGCATTTCCAAGAGCGGGTGGCGCACGCGTAGCTCCCGGTTCAAGCGAAAGATGCGATCGATCAGAAGCCCGATGATGTGGGAGACGACTCGAGCACCCGCCAGGATCAAGATGGTCAACAGCGTGCCGCGCAGAAGGAATTCGAAGCCGCCTTCCACGTCCAGTGTCCAGACGATGAAGCCGCCAATGACATAGGCCATGGCCAGGACATGCCAGACTTCAGCGAAGCGGAGCCGGAGGTTCCCCAGAGTCGTCGAGGCGCCTCTACCGGCGATCAGATCCCGCACCGGCTGTCGCTGCTGCAGGATGAAAACCACCATCATCCCGGTCAGAACAAGCCCCAGCAGAGTCAGCAGCAGATCGTAAGCACTGCGCGCAAGCCCCAGCATAAAGGCGGCGTTCAGCAGGAAATAGCCGTAAACGCCGACCAGCGTGAAGCGTGTTACCCAAACCTGAAGATAGTCCGCCGTCTCGTCGCTCATGGGAAGCAGTCGTAGCCTAGGACGATCCGGCATCAGCACCATGCGCCCGATCAGCGTGATGATCCGCGCGAGCAGGATCGCGTTGATGAGCGCCAAAGCGACGAGCCGCGTGACTTCCCTTGGCTCCATCACCGGGAGGAGGCCAAAGGCAACCACCGCAAAAGCTGCGATCGGCAAGACCTCCAACAGCGTCCCGAGAATGAGATAGAACAGCCGGAACAGCCAACCGTCCCGATGCCGCTCTCCCAGGTTGCGCCGTGGTCGCGCGAGCAGCCGATTGAGCAGGAACTCGGCAACCAATCCGCCAGCGAGGACCAGCGCAACTTTCCAGATCACCTCTATTACGCGAGCTCTCACGCCAGGGTCTTGGAGGCTTTCCAGACCGCGCAGCGCCGCCAGAGGCAGGTCGCTCAGTTCTATTGCAGCTCCCGCCAACTCGCCTGACAACTCTCCCACTGCGCCCGATACCTGGCCCATGAGACGACTGCCAAGGTCATCTTCGGCCTCCGCTTCGTCGACCCTCTGCGCCTCCAGCAGAGCGCGGATATTCTCGACAAGCCTTTGCCGCTCGACATCGTTCTCGAGCGTATCGAGAAGCGATTCCAGGTCCGCTGCGGCGGGTTGCGCCGGGTCGGCTGGCGTGGCGGCTGTCTGGCCGAAGGCCGGTAGCGTCAGCAGCCAAATCAGCATGAATGGCAGCACAAGTAGTGGTACTACCAGCGGCAGGCGCGAGCGATGGTGGTTTCTCATAAGGTCTGTTCTAGGAGTGCCCTCTTCCAGGGTCAACGCGGCGTGCAGTGACAGTGATTAGGACGCCGAGGCATTTCTTTGACTTCCGCCGATGGATGGCCGCCGCCGGATGCTATTAGCCGCTCGGAAAAACTGGCCGCTGAGTAAGGGCTTCTACCCCACTACACGGCCTCGCGAGGGAGTTTTATGTCCGATCTGATCTGGCAGGCGCTTTCGGCGGAAGTCTTTCCCGTGCTGGCGCTGGCTGCGGTCGTCGCTGGCATGGTGAGAGGCTTTTCGGGATTTGGCTCGGCAATGATCCTGGTTCCGATTGCCAGCGCACTTACCGACCCTCAGACGGCGGTGGTCCTGCTGATCTTTACCGATACGCTTCTCACTCTCCCGATGGTGATCCCCGCCGGACGCCGCTGCCTCTGGCGGGAGATCCTGCCTCTCGCCGCCGGCGCTCTCTGTACGGTGCCTCTGGGCGTGCATCTACTGCTGGTGCTGGATCAAACCCTCTTGCGCTGGATCATTTCCCTTCTGATCCTGGTGTTGGTCGGGCTCCTGGCTAGTGGCTGGCGCTGGAGCCGCCCACCCAGCCTCTTGCGCACCGGATTGGTCGGCGGAGCCTCTGGCTTGACAGGCAGCATGGCTGGTATCGCCGGCCCGCCCGTTATTCTCTTCTGGATGGCAGGGCATGGCGGGCCAGCAACCATCCGCTCCAACATCATCGTCTTCTTTGCCTTGACCGGCATGTTCAACCTGATCGCCTACATTCTGAATGGGCTCGTCACACAGGAGCGGATCGCCATGGGAATCGCGCTGGCGCCTCTCTACGCCGTCGCCCTTTTGCTAGGCGCCCGCGCCTTTCGCCTCGCAACCCCGAGCTTCTTCCGGGCGCTGGCTTTTGGACTTTGTGCCTTTGCTGCGACCAGCGGATTGCCCCTGCTGGATGGGCTCACGGCACATTGATTTGGGTGAGAACAGATGCGACAGACCTCTGGTATGCCCGCCTTGCGCACCCTATAAAAAACGACTTTGCCGGACACCACAGGGAGCCCTTTATGTCCAGCGCCATCCGAAATCCCTACCTTATGTTCCTCGGCGATGCCGCTGATCAACTCGCGGCGAAAACCGCCGCCGGCGTCGCGCACTGGCGCCCGGACTGGTGCCTGGGTCAGCTTAGGCTTCCCGGATGCCAGGCCGACCTGGGTCTGCCCGACATGACTCTGGAAGCAGGACGGGAGGCCGGCTGCAAAACCCTGATCGTTGGAGTTGCCAACCGCGGTGGCCGCTTTTCCACAGCCTGGACCAACACCTTCCACAGCGCTCTTGAGCTGGGGTACGATATCGCTTCCGGTTTGCACAATCGGCTGACCTCCATCCCCGGCCTGGCCGAGAAAGCCGAGCAGGAGGGGCGTCGTTTGATCGACGTGCGCCATCCAACGCAGGAGTTCGTAGTCGGGAACGGGGTAAAGCGAAGCGGAAAGCGCCTGCTGCCCGTCGGCACGGACTGCTCGGTCGGCAAGATGTACACCGCGCTCGCCCTGGAGCAAGAAATGCGCTCGCGCGGGATGAACGTCAGCTTTCGCGCAACCGGCCAAACCGGCATATTCATCGCAGGCGACGGTGTCTCTGTGGATGCGGTCGTGGCCGATTTCATTTCCGGAGCCGTCGAGTGGCTTACGCCGAGCAACGACCCCGACCATTGGGATCTGGTGGAAGGGCAAGGGTCTCTTTTCCACGCCTCCTTCGCCGGGGTGACCACGGGCCTGATCCACGGAGCGCAGCCGGACGCCCTGGTCCTCTGCCACGAACCCACGCGCCGCCATATGCGGGGCCTGCCGAACTTCCCGCTGCCGGACCTGGCTCTTTGTATGGAGCGTAATCTGCAGACCGCCCAGCTCACGAACCCCGACTGCCGCTTTATCGGCCTCTCCATCAACACGCAGGCGCTGGAGAGCAGCGCAGCGCGCAAGCTGCTGAACGACCTGGAGCGCCAGTTCAAACTTCCCGCCGTCGATCCTGTGCGGCAGGGAGTCGGCGCCCTGGTGGATGCTTTGGGCTGAACCATGCTTCAACTTACAGTCAGCCGCGAATCCTGGAAGATCAAAGGGACCTTCCGCATCTCCCGCGGCGCCCGTACCAGCGCTGAGGTGGTCCTTGTGAGCCTGGTCGCGGATGGGGCGACCGGTGTCGGGGAGTGCGTGCCCTACGCGCGCTATGGCGAAAGCCTGGAAAGCGTCTGCGAGCAGATCGACAAGCTCCGCCCGGATGTCGAAGCGGGTAATATTGACCGCCAGGCATTGCAGGAAGCCTTGCCGCCAGGCGCGGCGCGTAACGCACTCGATTGCGCCCTGTGGGATCTGGAAGCCAAGCAGAACAGGAAGCGGGTCTGGGAATTGGCCGGCCTTCCCCAGCCGGAGCCGGTCACCACCGCCTATACCCTGTCACTCGACAGCGTCGAGGCCATGGCCGCGAACGCGGCCGCCAATGCGGAGCGCCCACTCCTGAAGCTCAAGCTCGCCGGCCCGGAAGATCTTGATCGCGTGAGGGCTGTGCGGGAGGCCGCCCCGCAGGCAAGGTTGATCGTGGACGCTAACGAAAGCTGGTCTCTCGAAACCTATCGCGAGCTGGCCCCGCTTTTGGCGGAGCTGGGGGTCGTCATGATCGAGCAGCCGCTTCACGCGGAGGAAGATGGTCAACTGCGCGGAGAACCTCGTCCCGTCCCCCTCTGCGCCGATGAATCCTGCCATGATCGCAGCACGCTTCCCGCGCTGGCAGAGCGCTACGACATGGTCAACATCAAGCTCGACAAGACCGGCGGCCTTACCGAAGCGCTAGCGCTCAAGGCAGAGGCAGAGAAGCTGGGTTTCGGCATCATGGTCGGCTGCATGCTGGGCACCTCCCTGGCGATGGCTCCCGCCCTGCTGGTTGCTCAGGGCGCAGCGATCGTGGATCTGGACGGCCCACTCCTTCTCGCCGAAGACCGTCAGCCCGCCCTCACCTTCAAGCAAAGCCTTGTCCATCCTCCAAAGCCGGCGCTCTGGGGATAGATAAGACCAACAACAGGCTTGCCGCGTGCCGGCCTCAGCGCATCTGGCGCCGGTTGTACTCAACCTCTTCCGGATCCAGCAGCAATCCGACGAAAATCGTGAAGTCGTCACCACGCTGCCCGGGACGGATCGGGATGGTCATGGTCAGTTCGTCGTTGAGCAAGACAGAGGTTCGGTTGCCCTGGAATTCCGCGGTCGCCTGATAGGCTTCTCGCACAAGAATATCGGGGGCGCCCTGTGCCTGCTGTTCCCCCACAGCAATGAAGTAGCCGACCCGGGCCTCATTGCTCTGATTGGCCGGCCCGCGGGCGGCCACCAGCTGGACCAGCAGCTCGGTCTCGATCGCGTTGCCATCATCCGAGTAGATGCAGCCGTAGCGGACGTCTTCGATGCGCGCGGTGAAATCCACATCGGTCAGATCACGGCCGCCGCCTACGAAGTGCGTCTGCTCCATGGCGTCGTCGACGCCAACCAGCCCAGGGCAGGAGCGCACCACGTCAGGGCCGCTGCTCCCGCCGCAGGCGGCAAGCAGGAAAGGCAGGGAAAGAAGAGGAAGGACCGATCGGGCCATCGTCGAAAGGCGCATTGTTTGGCTTCTTTCTCGTCAGTGCGTGCCGGCTGAGCTGTCGACAGCGGGAAGAAACGGCTTTCTGCCACGGAATAGTCTGCCGCATGCGCTGGAGTCGCACAGGCATCCCGCTCCTTCCTTTCCGCCGTCCCCTGTATTAGGGTCCAAGGCCCAGATGTCGGGCAACTCTATGCAAGCCTCGTGAAGGACGCAATGTAGCCGCATGCCCGACAACAGCGGCCTCAGGCCGGCAGCCGGAGTAGGATATTCATGGCCAAGACACCGCTGACACTGGTGCTGGCAAACCCGCGGGGTTTCTGTGCCGGGGTCGAACGTGCCATCGAGATCGTGGAACGCGCCCTGACCAAGTACGGGCCTCCGGTCTATGTGCGTCACGAGATCGTCCACAACCGCTTTGTGGTGGAAAGCCTGAAGGCGAAGGGCGCCATCTTCGTGGATGAACTGGACGCGGTTCCTGATGACCGCCCGGTGATCTTTTCCGCCCACGGGGTGCCGAAGCGTGTCCCTGCGGAAGCCCAACGGCGGGAACTGTTCTTTCTCGATGCGACCTGTCCGCTGGTAAGCAAGGTCCATCGCGAGGCGGAACGGCATCACAGGGCGAAACGGGAGATACTGCTGATCGGTCACCGCGGCCACCCGGAAGTGATAGGCACCATGGGCCAGCTTCCCGAGGGAACGATCCATCTGATCGAGACGACCGAAGAGGCGGAGCAGGTGGAGGTCGCCGATCCGCAACGCCTTGCCTACGTCACTCAGACAACGCTCTCCGTCGATGATACGGCCGCCATCGTCGCGGTCCTGGAGAGGCGCTTTCCGGACATCGTGGGCCCGGCGAAGCAAGACATCTGCTACGCCACCACCAACCGCCAAGAAGCGGTGAAGCGGATTGCCGAACAGGTCGAGGTGGTGTTGGTGGTTGGCGCCCCCAACTCCTCCAACTCCAAGCGGCTTGTCGAAGTGGCACAACGCGCGGGGTGTCGCCACGCCACACTGGTGGAGCGCGCTGGCGATATCCCGTGGGAGGCTTTTGGCGGTGTCGCCGCCGTCGGCCTCACGGCCGGCGCCTCTGCCCCCGAAACTCTCGTCGAGGAGGTCATCGAGGCCTTCCACGAGCGCTTCGACGTCACGGTGATTGACGGCGACGGGCCGCGCGAGAATATCCACTTCAAGCTTCCGCGGCCGCTCATGGATTCGGACGCAGCCTGATCACCCGCCGTTTCACTGCACAGACTAGAGCCGATGGCCGTCTATACGGAAGTTTCCGACGAAGAACTCCGCGTCTTCCTTTCCTGCTATGACCTTGGCGAACCCCTCACCTTCAAGGGGATCGCGGAAGGCGTGGAAAACTCCAACTTCCTTCTGGAAACGACCGAGGGCCGCTACATTCTGACCCTTTACGAAAAGCGGGTGGAAGAGAACGACCTTCCCTTCTTTCTCGGCCTGATGGAGCACCTTGCGGAGCGCGGGATCGCCTGCCCCACCCCGGTACACGCACGCGATGGACAAATCCTGCATGTGCTCGCCGGTCGCCCCGCGGCGGTAGTTACCTTCCTGGACGGCCTCTGGCCCCGGCGCATCCACCCTTTCCACTGCCAGGAACTGGGCAAGCACCTGGCCCGCCTGCATTTGGCCGGTAGAGACTTTGAGCTGAAGCGCCCTAACAACCTTTCGGTCGCGGGTTGGCGACAGCTCTACGATGCCTGCAAGGATCGCGCCGACGAAGTTGAACCGGGCCTGGCGGCGACGCTCGGCCAGGAACTGGCGGCGCTCGAGGAACAGTGGCCGAGCGACTTGCCGGCCGGGGTCATCCACGCAGACCTCTTCCCGGACAACGTCTTCTTCCGAGATGAACAGCTGACGGGTCTGATCGATTTCTACTTTGCCTGCAATGACTTCTACGCCTACGACATCGCCATCTGCCTGAACGCCTGGTGCTTCGAGCCGGACGGGGCGTTCAACGTCACCAAGGCGCGCCTGCTGCTGCATGCCTATTGCCGAGAGCGGGATTTTTCGTCGGACGAGCTCGCCGCGCTTCCCCTGCTCGCTCGCGGTGCTTCGCTTCGCTTCCTGCTGACCCGTCTCTACGACTGGCTGAACCATCAGGAAGGTGCCTTTGTTCAGCCCAAGGATCCGCGGGAGTATTTACGCAAGCTGCGCTTCCATTGCGGAATCTCCAGCCCGGGAGCCTATGGGCTGAGTTGATGGCCGAAGACGACCTCGTTGAAGCTTTCACCGATGGTGCCTGCAGCGGTAACCCGGGTCCCGGCGGCTGGGGCGCTATCCTTCGCTGGCGGGGCCACGAGAGGGAGCTTTCCGGCGGCGAAGAGGCAACGACCAACAACCGCATGGAACTCATGGCTGCCATTGCGGCGCTGGAAGCGCTCAAACGGCCCTCCCGCATCGCCATCACCACCGATAGCAACTACTTGAAAGACGGCATCACCAAATGGGTCACCGCCTGGCAACGCAACGGCTGGAAGACGGCTGCGAAGAAGGCGGTCAAGAACCGCGACCTCTGGGAGCGACTTGTTGAGGCGGCAGCCCCACACCAAGTTGAATGGCATTGGGTCAAGGGTCACGCCGGACACCCTGAAAATGAGCGGGCCGATGCCTTGGCACGTGCAGCGATGCCCAAGCGGAGCTAGATCCCGCTTACGCCTCAAGCAAGGAGGAGCTACTTGCAGAATAGTCTGTCTACGACAGTGAGCTACCCCGAGGACGAGCCGCTGTTCGTGGAACCTGCCCTTTTCCAGGGTGTGGCTCTGCGACGCATCTTCGCCTATGCGATCGATGTACTACTGATTGCCGTACTGGGCGGCCTGGCAGCCATCCTGCTGGGCATCGTCGGCCTTGTGACCTTTGGACTTCTTACTCCACTGAATGTCTTCCTCCTGGCGCTACTGCCGGTGCTCTATCACGCTGGCCTTATCAGCTACTACGGCGCCACGCCTGGCATGTCGCTCCTGGATCTTACCGTGCGCAGCACGACAGACGGGGGGCCCGCCGATCCGCTGCAGGCGGTGATCATGACGGTGCTCTTTTATGTCAGCGTTGCAGCCACGAGCTGGCTTATCCTCGTCGTCGCCCTGTTCAATCGACGCCGCAGGACCATGCACGACTACTTCTCCAGCACGATCGTCTTGCGCCGCAGCCGCTTGTGAGGCGAGATACGACTCTGCGGAAGCGGGGAGGACGCATGCCTCATGAAGTGCCGGAAAGCCGGCAGCTCTTGTGGCTCGATCAAGCTGGCAACTCGGGCTTCGAAGAACCTTCGGCCCCACCCCATTTCTTTGTCATGACGGCCGAAAGCCCGTGCCCCTACCTGCCGGGTCAATGGGAACGAAAGCTGGTAGCCGAGCTTCACGGGCCGAGTGCACGTGAACAGCATGCCCATCTCTCACGGGCAGGCTTTCGCCGCAGCCACTACTACGCCTATCGCCCTTCCTGCCGCGCCTGCCAGGCCTGCGTGCCGGTGCGGATTGCCATCGACCGCTTCCAGCACAGCAAATCCCAGCGCCGCATATGGCGGCGCAATGCCGATCTTCGCGCCAGCATCCGGCGCCCTCAAGCCACCAGGGAACAGTACGAGCTCTTTCGCTGCTATCTGGCTTCCCGCCACCATGACGGCGAAATGGCGACCATGAGCCTGGACGATTACCAGCGGATGGTCGAGGAGACGGCCGTCCCAACCGCAGTGATCGAGTTTCGCGATGAAGAAGGCCACTTGATGGCCGCGTGCCTGGCAGACTGGCTGGATGACGGCCTCTCTGCCGTCTATAGCTTCTTCCGCCCGGATATGCCGGCACGTAGCTTCGGCACCTATTGTGTGCTCTGGCTTGCCGAAGAATGCCGGCGTCGCGGCTTGCCGTACCTTTACCTGGGCTACTGGATCGCCAATTCCCCCAAAATGGCCTACAAGGGTCGCTTCAGAGCATTGGAAGCCTTTGGCCCCACAGGCTGGCGCGACGCCTCTGCCCCCACTTAGTTCCGATTCGCCTTTCGCAAGAACGGCTCCTCCGCTATCAATGCGGCACTTTGGGCCGTAGTCGCCAAGAATAGCACCTCTTCGCAGGGGCGGCCCGGATCTCATAGTACTCAACCGGCAGCGCGCACGGCCGTGCGATGGGGGAGCGAGTGCAGGCGCTAAGAACACTGGTGAAGACCGTAGACTGGATCAACGAGTGGGCCGGGCGAGGAACAGCCTGGCTGATGCTCTTCATGGTGCTGATCTCCTTTGCGGTGGTGATCTTCCGCTATGTCTTCGCCCTGGGTTGGGTGTGGATGCAGGAGTCCTTCGTCTGGCTCCACGGCGCAGTCTTCATGCTGGGCGCCGGCTACACTCTCCTGCACAACGGCCACGTCCGCGTCGACATCTTCTATCGCGAGGCCTCAGACCGCCTGAAGGCCTGGGTCGACATCTTCGGGGTGGTTTTCCTTCTCACGCCGATGCTGCTGGTCGTCCTCTACTACAGCGAAGGCTTCGTCATGCGCTCCTGGGCTCGGCTTGAGGGATCGGCGGAAGCCGGGGGACTGCCGGGCCTCTACCTTTTGAAAACCATCATTCCGATCTTCTGCATTCTCATGCTGCTCCAGGGGGCCTCCCTGCTTGCCCGCTCGATTCTGATACTCAAAGGCGACAAGCAATACTTGCAGCAGAGCAATCTCAGCGAGGCACCCTGATCCATGGATCCGGTACTGCTGGGGGAGGTCTTGAGCCTCCTGATGTTCGCCTGCGTGTGCGGTCTCTTGCTGCTGGGTTTTCCGGTGGCTTTCACGCTCGGCGGCACCGCGCTCATGTTCTTCGGCATCGGGTATGGCCTCGACCTGGTTCGCCTATCTGATCTGGGCGCCCTCCCCAACCGCTACTTCGGCGTGATGACCAACTATGTGCTGGTCGCCGTGCCACTCTTCGTCTTCATGGGCGTGATGCTGGAGCGCTCGCGCATTGCCGAAGCGCTACTCGAAACCATGGGGATGCTCTTTGGCCGCCTGCGTGGTGGTCTTGGCATTTCGGTGGTCATCGTCGGCATGCTCCTGGCGGCCTCGACGGGCATCGTCGGCGCCACCGTCATCACCATGGGACTGCTGAGCCTGCCGGTGATGGTCAACAACGGTTATGACAAGCGGCTGGCGACGGGCGTGATCGCCGCCTCGGGTACCTTGGGGCAGGTGATTCCGCCGTCGATCGTCCTGGTTCTATTGGGCGACATCATGCAGGGGGCCACACAGCAGGCGCGCAACACTCTGATGGCGCAGGGTGTCTTCGACGTCATCATCCCACCGATCAACGTTTTGGACCTCTTTGCCGGCGCCTTGCTGCCCGGGCTACTGCTCGTCGGGCTCTATATTGCCTGGGTGCTCATCAAGGCCGCACTTGACCCCAATAGCGTTCCGCCCATCGAGATGAAGGTGGACAGGCGCGAGCTTCGCAGACGCCTGCTGCGGGTGATGGCGCCCCCTGCCATTCTCATACTGGCAGTCCTGGGGTCTATTCTTGCTGGCGCCGCCCCTCCGACGGAAGCCGCGGCCGTGGGCGCGGTCGGGGCGATCATGCTGGCCGGCGTTTCGATTGCGGAAGCCGAGGGGCGCTCCGCCAAGCCGATCTATTGGGCTGGCATCGCCATCGGTGTCATCGTCCTCGCACGGATCTTCCTAAACCTTAACTTCCAGCGGCAAGAGGTAGCCGTCACCACCTATCTCAGCGTGGCGCTGGTTGCGGTCGCAGTAGGATTTCTCGTCTATGGCCTGCTGATCGCGCTGCTGCGGACCTACCGCACCGGCATTCTGACCGAAGTGATGCGCACCTCGATGCAGATCTCGGCCATGGTCTTCGTCATCCTGCTCGGCGCGTCGATCTTCAGCTTGGTGTTCCGCTCCCTCGGCGGAGAGCAGATCGTCAACGAGGTACTTTCCTCCATGCCGGGTGGGCAGTTCGGCGCCTTGCTCACGGTGATGGCGCTGATGTTCTTCCTCGGCTTCTTCCTCGACTATATCGAAATCATCTTCGTCGTCGTGCCGATCGTCGTTCCCATTCTCCTCACCATGGGCATCGATCCGATCTGGCTCGGCATCATGATGTCAATCAACCTGCAGACCAGTTTCCTGACCCCGCCCTTTGGTTTCGCGCTCTTCTATCTGCGCGGCGTGGCGCCGCCCAGCGTGTCGACCATGGATATCTATCGGGGCATCATCCCCTTCGTTCTGATCCAGATAATCGGCATGGCGATAATCTGGAACTTCCCGGCGCTCGCGACCTGGCTACCGCGCGCCTTGCAATAAAGACGAAAAGAGCATCGCAGCAGGAACAGGCCTTTCAGTAATAGCGGGTCGCCACAGATCGTCGTCCTGGCCTCTCCCGCGCTGCACGCCCACCCTCTTCGTCATCGCGAGCCGCGCAGCGGCGCGGCGATCCATCGGGAGGTGGCCAATGGCACCTCAGCATAGATTGCCGCGTCGGCCTGCGGCCTCCTCGCAATGACGATTGAGGGTGGAGTGCCGCGGTCTGTTAGTGGTCGCCCGAACGTTCCTCCCCGATCCGACTACGTGCAGGGGGAAAGCGGCTCAGAACAACGAAGCGGCCAATAGCCTCGTCTTACCCCTCCGACGGCTCAGAGAACTGGTAATCCAGGGCGCGGGCCTGCATGACCGCACTCTCCGCGATGTTGGCCCAGGGCATGGCCTGTGCGCGGAACTTCAGGATTGAATCATAGACGCGGCGCGATAGGGGATCGGCGTTCGCCAAATCATCCAGCACGCCCCGGCTGAGTTCAGCCAAATGGATCAGGGTGTCGTCCGAAAGACGCCGCAGCTGGACATCATGCTCGTTCACCATCTCGGCCAGCGCCGCATTGTTGTTTGCCAGAAACTCCGAATAGACGTGAGCATTTGCGGCCGCGTTGGCGGTCTCGAACATTGCCTTTTCAGAGTCGGTCAGGCTGTTCCAGACATCGAGATTGATGAAGTTGTCCATGATCGGCCCAGGTTCCTGCCAGCCAGGATAATAGTAGAACCAGCCGCTGCGATGCATGCCGATCGCCAGGTCGTTGTAGGGCGAGATCCAGTCCGCCGCATCGAGGGTGCCTGACGCCATTGCCGGCCCGATCTCACCCGCAGGCAGGTTGATGACCGCGGCGCCTGCCGCAGCAATCACCTCGCCGCCGAGCCCGGGAAGGCGCATGCGCAGGCCCCGATAATCGTCGATGCTGTTCATTTCTTTGCTGTACCAGCCCGCCATCTGGGTGCCGGTGCAGCCGGACAGGAAGAACTTGCAGTTCATCTGGGCATAAGCTTCGTCTGCCAGTTCCTGCCCGCCGCCGAACTTCATCCAGGAGGTTGCTTCGGATGCCGTAAGCCCGAAAGGCACGCCGGCAATGAACTCCGTCGCCGGAACCTTGCCCTTCCAGTAATAGGGTGCCGAGTGCCCCATATCGAGGGTCCCGGCCTCTACCGCGTCCATGGTCTCGAACGCCGGGACGATTTCACCAGCCCCGAAGATTTCGATCTCCACCGCACCATCGGAGAGGCGGCGAATGGTTTCAGCCAGAAAGTTCGCGCCGGTACCCAGGCCGGGAAAGTTTCTTGGCCAGGTGGTCTGCATGCGCAGCCGCTTAACGTTCTGGGCGATGCTCGGGGTCGGGAACGCCGTCGCGGCTACGAAGCCAGTTGCAGCACCGCCCAAAGCAGCTCCAGATAAAAACCTTCTTCTGTTAACCATGGTCAAACTCCCTCTACCAAGCTCGTTGTAGTGCGTGTGGCTATCCGATTATGCACGCCTGTTCGAGCAGCTAATAAGGCCTGAGATGGCCAGTCACAATTCTCTTGCCGCGCGTGAAGCCGTCTTCAGGCCATGTCCGGGAGGCCAGGCCGCCCGAAAAGCTCTTCCAGAGCGAGGGAGATCGACAGCAGCTCCACCTCTGCTCCCCCGGGACACATCACTTGAAAGCCGATCGGCAATCCGCCGTCAGAGCGGGGCAAGGGGATGGTTGCGCCGCAAAGTTCAAGGTAGTTCGCCGGTTGCGTATTGCGGGTCATGCCGAGGGCAAAGGACAGCCCTACCTTGGGATCCTCGAGCTCGGCAGCCGTAACGGCAGTGGCGGTCGTCGTTGGGCTGATCCAGGCATCAAAGCCTTCGAAACGCTCATGGGCAGTGAGGATACTCTGTGCACGCTTGTATTCGAGGGCGAGATGGTCGCTGGCCTTCACCTCCAAACCGCTCTCGATGCGCATCGCGATCACGCGGTCGATCAGGTGCTTGTTGGCCAGGAAGCGCTCCCGCCCCAAGGTCGCCAAGAGGCTCACCGGCAGGGAGACCGGAAAGTAGGCCTCCCGCTCAGGCGCCTCTGGAACGGCAAGCTCTTCGATCTCCACGCCCGCTCGTGAGAGCGCCTGCAGCGCAGTTTCGATGGCACTCGCCACCTCGTCGCTGAGGTCATCGAAAAAATAGTTGCTCGGGCGACCAAACCTGAGCGCGGGTAGTCGCGCCGGCCGCGGGAGCTGGCAGCTAAGATCTTCTTCTGGCAGGCCGAGAGCGCGGTTGATGGCGGCAAAGGCTATGGCGGAATCCCGCGCCGTGTGGGTCAGCAGGCCAATGGTATCGAGATGCGGCGCCAGCGACATGCTGCCGTCGTTCGCCCAACAGCCAAAGGTGACCTTCAAACCGAAAAGTCCGTTCAGGGCCGCGGGCACTCGGACGGATCCGCCTGTGTCGGAGCCAATGGCCAAGGCACAGAGCCCCGCCGCCGCCGCAACGGCAGCACCGGAACTCGAACCGCCGGGCAAGCGCTGCTGATCGAGATCCCACGGATTCCACGGCGTCCCCAGGCTCTCCGACACACCCGTGATACCCAGGGCGAACTCAACCATCTTGGTCTTCCCAAGAATGACGCAGCCGGCGCGCTTCAACGCCTGCACAAAGGGCCCTTCTTCCGTTCCCACGATATCGCTCAGATCGACCCGCGATCCCGCAGTGGTCGGCATGCCCTCCACCACCAGCAGGTCCTTGACCGAGATGGGAAGCCCCATCAGTGGCCCCAGATCAACGCCTGCCTCGCGCAGACGGTCCATCGCTTGAGCGGTCTTGAGCGCTTGCTCCGCGGCCACATGCTGGTAGGCGCCAAGCTTCCCGTCCAGGGCCTCGATCCGGGCCAGGTAGGCACGCGTCGCCGACTCTGAGGTGATTTCACCTCGGCGGAACTGATAGGCGAAGCCATCAAGACCTAGGGA
>JAJUFM010000122.1 GCA_029265995.1 Rhodospirillaceae bacterium
GGCGAAAGTCGCAAAGACAGCCGCAAAGGAAAGGGTGTAGTTGGTGAAAGCGAGTGAGCCCACGAGGATCGCAAAGGGCACCAGGAAGAAGGGTACCGTTCTTGCAACGAGCGCCCAGCCAGGAAGCTCCTCCGGGGTCAAGCCGCGAAGATCGTAGCGTTGCGCGTAAACATGCACGCCCATCCACACCGTGATGAAGAAGAGGACGGCAGGCAAGGTGGCAGCCACCATGATTTCTGTGTAGGGCGTGCGCAGCAGCTCCGCCATCACGAAGACACCGGCTCCCATGATCGGCGGCATGATCTGACCTCCCGTGGAGGCCACGGCCTCAATCGCGCCCGCCAAAGGCGCCGGATAGCCACGGCGCTTCATGGCGGGAATGGTGATCATACCCGTAGAAGCCACGTTGGCCGAAGCGACGCCGGAGATGGTACCATACAGGGCTGAGGAGATGACCGACATCTTGGCGAGACCGCCTCGTAGCCGTCCCGCCACCTGGGTCGCGAAGGACATGAAGCCGGTGCCGGCCTGACCTGCCGAGATAAAGGCCCCGAGGAGGATGAAAAGGGCCACGACCTCTACGGATGTGCCCGTCAATGTGCCCCAGAGACCCGCCTCTGTGATCACCAGCGTGCCCAGATAATAGTCGGTCGGTATGCCGGCGTGCCCAAAACGGCCGGGTATGTGTTCGCCCATGTAGCCGTAGATCAGCACGATCAGGGCGACGGTCGGCAATACTGCCTTGATCGCCCGCCGCGCCATCTCCAGCACGACAAGGAGCAGGATCACCCCCACCGCAATCTGGAGTGCCCCCTCCATCGATCCGTACTGGCGGATCAGGGTTGTTCTCTCCACCATGATGAAGGTACAGGCGAGGAGCCCAGCCGCGCCCAAGAGCCAGCCGACGTAACGCTCAAAGTTGCTTCTGGCGGCGGCAAGGCCGAGGAAGAAGATCCACAGGATGGCGAGTGCCAAGTGCGCGGGACGCGAGATCAGGTTGGGAATCAGGCCTGAGAAAGCAACCCAGAGGTGAAAGCCTACGGTCAGGACGCCCGCAGCGACCGCAAGCGGCCGAAGCCACGGGCGACTTCCATATCCATCGTCTTCTTCGACTGCCGGCTGCTGCCCTTCCTGCACCTACTTCCCTCCGGGGCTTCCGCAAACGGCCGAGGGCTAGGCCATCAGCCAGCATTTGTCCACGCGCAAGTCGAAGAACTGTCTGACTTGAAGCCAGGCGCCGCGCTCCTTGATCACTAGTAGCGGAGCAAGCAGCGCGACGCCTGTTCACCTTAACCTTTTGGAACTTCGTCGGCCGATCCGTCAGAATCGGCTGTCGGCTGTCCCTCGGTGGGTAGATTGAAAGCCGGATCCTCAGCCGCCTCGATCAAGTCCTTCCCAGTTGTGGAAGAGATCTTCAAAAGCGGCTCATACCCCTCGACAGCCACGGCAAACTTGGTTTCCTCCGGTCCTCGTAGAAGCCGGTAAGTGCGGGTTTCGCCGTCTTTTAATGCGAGTTCGAATTGCAGTGCAGGTGTTTCCTCTTCGTAGCTCGCTCGCTCTTCTTCCGGAAGCAGGCCCGTGAACCGCAGGCGGGCTAGACGTTCGGCCAAGGTCTTGCCGGCTTCGGGCTCCACGTCCCGCTCCTGCGGAATGACAAGCCGCCAGACCTGCTCCTCTGGCTGATCCGCGGCATCATCGGCCCCCGCCTCATCGACCTCCACCTCGATCCGTTCGATGCGGCGGCCGTTCCAGGCCACAGCCTGAATTTGCTCCGGCTCCACCTGCAACATCGTCCGATCGACCCAGTTGTCGCTACCGGCGGGAGCACGCCAGCTGGAGAAGGCGATGCGACGGACGTCGGATTGATCGTCGCGGCGGACATGCACCTCCCGCGTGCCCTGAGCGGTGCCCAGGTAGAGGATGCCTAGAACCCCCTCCTCGCTCTCGAAGGCAAGACGGCGGTCAAAGCTGTCTTCACTCACGCGAAAGCGCTGCAACGCGCCTTCCGACGTAGCCACCGGCAGTCCCAGTTCCGCTGCCTCGAGGTCGGCCAGTAGCTCCTCGAGCTTCTCACCATCGGCCGGGAAATCGCCCCGATCTGGCAGCACCCAACCCTCGTCTGCGCGTGCCAGCACGACCTGCTTACCATCCTTATCCTCAATCGTGAGGCGATGGACGTCAGAGGCAGCGAAACTCAGCAGCGGTGATCCCGGCGCATGACCGGCCAGACCAACCCCCTGGACGTTCAGGCCTAGGGCCAACGCCACCTGTACGACCAGGAGACCGGCAAGCACAAAAAGTACCTTTCTCATGCCGAAGCCTCCTCAAGAATGCGGGCATAGCGGCCCCGATCACGCATCCGCACGAGACGGCGCCACCCCCAGACCACGCCGAGGCCGAAGGCTGCGAAGGCGTAGTTGAGGTACTCCCAGAGCGAGCGGTTTTGCGCGTTCATGGGGCGTAACATGTTGGCGAACTGCGTTTCTCCACGCAGCGCCAGAAGGGCCGGATCCTCCGTCGCCCAGTCGGTCACGTTCTGGAGAAAATTCACCGGCCGCCGGTAGGTCGTCCCCATGCCCTGGGATGCCAGGTCGAGCATCAGGTCCGAAGCGAAGGTCGAGGAGGCCACGACGACAAGCTTTGCGCTTTCCGGGGAGCGCTCAATGACGCTGCCGAACCGCGTCTCCTCTGCTTCTTCCTCCTCGCTGTTGCCTGCCTCATCCCCAGTGGCCTCGTCATCGGCATCCGCCGGGCCTTCCTCGGCTTGCTGCAGCAAAGGCGACTCCTGCCCCGCGAAGGCAGAGGTGAAGCTGCCGGTGACCGCGACCGCCAAGGTCTGCGCTCCGCGCTCTTCCGCGGGCTCGAAGCCGGTCTGCGGATAAGCCTGGTAGTCGGGCAGCAGATTGAGGCTGTCGGAAGTCCAGCTTTCCTCGGTACTGCGGATCAGGGCCTGCGCCTCCAGCCCCTCCATGCGCTCCGGATCGAGGCGAATAGGAGATGCCCAGTTCAGCGTGATCTGCTCGAGGCTCGCGGTAACCGGATGCTCCTGCGACAGCCCCTCGGTTCGCACGTCCGGGAAGTGCGGATAGGGCATCATCCGCAACTCGCGTACCGGCAGACCAGCAATAAGCCGTTCTGAAGGTACGGGGAGAGCGGCGTTCTGGGGATCGAGAACCATGCTCTTCTCGATCTCTACGCCCAGTTCGGCCAGCCATTCTTCCAGGCCGGACGCCTGTTCGGTCGCGGCCAGGGTGTTGGTCATCTCTACCTGGTAGGGCGAGGTGGCCACTACGAGGGTACCGCCGCGCATCAGGAACTGATCCAGAGCAAAGCGCGCCTTCTCGTCAAGATCGCTGGGCGCCAGGACAATCAGGACATCGGTTCCTTCGGGCACCTGTCCCTTCGCCAGGTCCACGTCGATAATGCGGGCGTTCTCACCGAGCTTCTGGCGCAAGGTTGTGTAGCTGGGGCCCATCGACGGCATCATGGGATTGGCCATCATCGGGTCGGCGCCGGGCTGCACCAGGCCAACCGTTCGCAGGAAACCAGGCGCCAACCGCTTGGCCGCCGCCTCGATTGCCCTGCGGAAGGCAGCGGCATCCAGCTCACCGCTTTCCGGGATGGCTACCGGCAGGCTTCTTCCGTCACCTTCCAGGCGCAGCGAGAACCAGAAGGGCTCGGGATCCAGAAGGCTCGCAACCTGCGGGCGCAGCCCGTGATCGCGCATCAGACGCTGTGCCAGCGCGCCATCACCCGCCTGGGGGTCCTCTAGGGTAAAGGAGAAGTTGCCGTTCGTTTCAGCTTCCAGCTCCTCCAGGGCCGCAGCGAGCGCCTCGCGCACGGGCAGCAGGCCTTCCGGCAGGCGCTCTTCTTCCGAGATGTAGCCCCGGAAGGTCATTCCTCCGGGCAGCGCGCCGAAGGGATCACCGCCGGCGCGAAATGCCTGCACCAGCTTCCGCACCGTCGATGTGATGGCGTACTCCGGGTTGGCCAGCCCCACGTCGAACTGCTCGCCGCCGCGGTTCTTGAGCTCGATCAGGTCACGAAAGCCCAACGTGGCCGTTTCATCCCCATAGGACACGAGGATGTCGAAGTAGGAGCTCACGATGGCCGAGCTGTAGCGATCCGACGTCTGGAAAGGCGTTGGCCGGATGCCGGCAACGGCCGCCGACTCCTCGGCCTCCGGATCTTCCGTTGGGTTGACGAACTCCACCCGCACTTGATCGCCACCATGCACCGCATATTCGGTGAGCAGGTCACGCAGTTGCGGCACCAGCGGAGCCAGCAGCGGATGAGTCTGGGTCGAGAAGTAGCCGCGGATGAGAAGCGGTTCCTCGAGCCCGGATAGCGCGGTTCGCGTAGCATCGGAAAGGGTATAGCGGCTGTTGGCCGTGAGATCGGCACGCGCCTGGGACACGGGCGCCAGCCAGAAGTTCGCAGCCAGGAGATTGGCGACCGCCAGAACCGCGACGCCGATCGTCATGGCATGCGCCGGCCCCCCGCTGTTCCCGGCCCAGCGCAGCCGATGAAGCTGCAGGACATTGAGAGCCAGGAACACCCCAGTCAGGGAGAGATAGTAGTAGATGTCCCGCAGATCGAGCACGCCGCGAATAATGGAATCGAAGCGGGCTCCTGAGCCGATCGCCGCCAACACCTCCGCCAGATCGCGGCCCACCAGGCTTATCAGCATGTCTGAACCGATGAGGTAGAAAATCGATGCCAGGACGACCGTGATGATGAGGGAAACGACGGCGTTGTCGCTCTGCGCGCTCACGAAAAGGCCAATGGCCAGATAAGCCGCAGCAAGGCAGAGGGTGGCTGCATAGCCCCCGATCACCGGCCCCCAGTCCAGCGTGCCCATGAAGGAAACGCTGATCGTCAGAGGCAGCGTGAGAAGCAAGGCCAGCAACACCAGTGCCTCGGCCGCCAGGAACTTCCCGAGTACCAGGCTGAGCGGCCGCACCGGGGCGGTCATGAGGGTTTCCAGGGTGCCGGCCCGTCGCTCCTCCGCCCAGGAACGCATGGTGAGCGCCCCCGCCAGGAAGATCGTCAGGATCGGCATCCATTTGAACAGTGGCTGCATGTCCGCGATGTTTCGGGCGAAGAAGGCCTCCACCCAGAAGAAGAGGAAAAGCGCGGCGGCCAGGAAGGCGCCAAGGAAGATATAGGCGAGCGGCGACGCGAAGAAGCCGCGGAACTCCTTGCGTGCGGTCGCCAGAACCTCATGCAGCATGGGCGACCTCCTCATTCACTTCGGCGAAGACCGCTTCCAGATCCCGGCGTCGAGGCTCCAGGAGATAGAGCTGTGCGCCCGCGTCGTGCACCACCCGGGCCACTGACGGCGCAACAGTGGCGTCTGCATCGATCTCGTAGGTGAAGTTGCCATCTGCCGCCGCAGCAGGCTGCAGGGAGCGGATCCCCTGGAGCGCGCGCAGCGGCTTTTCCAGGTTGCGGTCGGTGACGAGCCGCAGCCCGCCGGCCCGGTCCAGGTCCTCCAGACGCTGGTCGAGGACGAGCTTGCCGCCACGCATGATGAGCACGCGCTCGCAGACCGCGCGCACCTCCTGCAGCACATGCGTAGAGAGAATGACCGTCGCCTTCTCTGCCAATTCGCGGATCAGCCGGCGCATGCCCTGAACCTGCGTGGGGTCCAGGCCGTTGGTTGGCTCGTCCAGGATCACGATGGCCGGGTCGTGGAGGATCGCCTGCGCCACGCCGAGGCGCTGGCGGTAGCCGCGCGACAGCGTTTCGATGCGGGCCGTCGCCTTGGCTTCGAGCGCCGTCCGCCGAATGGCGCGCGCGACGCTGGCATCACGTCGCTCTCGCGGTACAGCATGCAGATCAGCCTGATAGGCCAGGTAGTCGATGACGGTCATGTCCGGCCAGACGGGACAGTTCTCGGGCAAATAGCCCAGCTTGGCCTGAATGGCGCGGGTATCGCGCCCCATCTCGAGCCCATTGATGCGGATAGTACCGGCTGTGGGCTCCAGGTAGCCGGTCAACATCTTCATGATCGTACTCTTGCCGGCGCCGTTGTGGCCCAGCAAGCCCACGACCTCTCCCTTTTTGACAGAAAAGCTTACCCCATCCACCGCAAGGAGGTTGCCGTAGACGCGGGTCAGCGATTCCACCTCGATCATGGCGTTGCTCCTGTCTTCTTCTGAGAACACCCCAGGCCTGATCCATCCTCTGCGGAGTGCAGGAAGGACCCGGCCTCCGCGTTCTTTTCGGAGGTCAGACAGGTGGTGCGATCGCGATAGCTTCCTTCGCTGACAACATTCCAGTCAATTGAATGCCGGCGCTCAAGGGTGCCGCGAGAGCCGGCTGTACCAGTTTTACAGGTGCGGCGAAGACGAGATAGGGGCTCTTCGGCCAAGGTCAAGAAGCGGCTGGTGCCAAGCAGTTGGTCGGCGCGGCCCTCATATCAGGAGCCAGGAGAACCGCCTTCTCCCTTGTCTTCACTGCGCAGTGCCTTCAGCCCTGCCGCGAACTCTTCCCGGGTGAGTTCCACAGGGAAGAGGGCGCTTTCCCGTAGCGCCCGTCCCAGCAACCCCTTGTAGTGGTCACGCGGTACATCCACCGCGCCGAAACGGCGCAGGTGCGGGGTGGTAAACTGGGTGTCCAGCAGCAGGAAGCCGCCCTTGCGCAGGCGGATGATCAGGTGGATCAGGGCCACCTTGCTGGCATCGGTTGCGCGGGTGAACATGGACTCACCAAAAAAGGCGGCCCCCAGGCTCACCCCATAGAGGCCGCCGACAAGCTGTCGACCGGCCGGTGCCGGGATCCAGACCTCGATGGAATGGGCGAAGCCCATGCGGTGGAGCTCGATGTAGAGCCGCTCGATCGTCGGGTTGATCCAGGTTTCCGGGCGTTTCTCGACCGGCTCGGCACAGGCGCGGATGACATCTGCAAAGGCCTGGTTGCAGGTGACCAGGAAATCATTGCGCTTGAGCCGGCGGTAAAGCTTGCGCGGCACATGCACCGCGTCGAGGGGCAGCACGCCGCGGAGTTCCGGGTCGACCCAATGCAGCTCTTCCGCCTGGCGGCTTTCCGCCATCGGAAAGACGCCCAGAGCGTAGGCACGCAGAAGCAATTCAGGTGTCAACTGCATAGAGCAAGTTTAACCTCTGCTGCCGGTCTGGAAAATGGGCAAGGATGAGGTCTCGCCTTGATCGCAAGCACGCTCCATTTTAGAACATATAGTGAACAAAGGAGCGGATCATGCGAGAGGCTGCACCGAAGGAACTGGACAGATTACGCGAAGAGATTCGCCGGCTCGAACGTGGCGGCTCGGGTAAGATCTCCTTCGCTGTCCTGCCTTTGGGGGTGGAAGAGATCGACCGTCGTTTACCCGGCGGCGGCTTGCGGCTCGCCGGGCTGCATGAGCTCTGGCCCGCCTGGCGGGAATGGGATGATGGGGCGGTAACAGGCTTTCTGCTTGCCCTGAGTTCCCGCCTGCTGGCACAGCGCCAGGGAACGCTCCTCTGGATCAGTCTGGCAGACGACCTCTATGCCCCGGCAGCGGCGGTGGCGGGGGTCTCGCCAAGCCGCCTGCTCCGAGCCCGGGCCCGACGCCCGGAAGACCTGCTCTGGGCTTTGGAGCAGGGACTTCAGTGTGGTGGATTAGCGGGCGTGGTCGGCGAAGTGGCCGGCATTGACCGGATCGCCGCCCGCCGTCTGCAACTGGCCGCCGAAAACGCCGAGCGCCCCTGTTTCCTGCTGCAGCGCGGCCGTCTAGGCGAAGGCTCCACCGCCGGCAGTCCCGCCGTGACCCGCTGGCGGATCAGTGCCTTGCCGAGCAACCCTGCCCTGCCGCGTCAACTGGTCGGACAGCCTCGCTGGCGTCTGGAACTGCTGCGCTGCCGCGGCGGCCAGCCGGCGTCCTTTGAAGTGGAATGGAACGATGCGAAGGGTGCTCTCGCTGTGGCTGCCCCACTTTGCGGTAGAAAAACGGCGGCTATCGCCTGAAACGGCTGCCTTCGCCCTCTCTTGCCGGGATGGCAGCCGCGAGATCCTCTTCGCCGTCAATAGCGCCGCAGAGAAGGTCGGTCTCTCCCCCGGCATGACGCTGTCTCAGGCACGGGCTCTTTGTCCCGGCCTGCACAGCGAACCCCAGGCGCCGGAAGCTGATCTCGCGACCCTCACCCGTCTGGCGGACTGGTGTGAGCGCTTTACCCCCTGGACCGCCGTCGAAAGCAGCTCCGTGCTGGGCGGGGGCGCCGGGCTTTGGCTGGACGTGACCGGCTGCAGCCACCTCTTCGGGGGCGAGTCCGCCCTGCTGAA
>JAJUFM010000001.1 GCA_029265995.1 Rhodospirillaceae bacterium
CGAATGATCGACACGAAGTAGACGATCACGATGAAAGCCACCAACGCGGCCAGAACGGCCAGATTCTTTCCCCTCTTGGCACGGTGAACCTCGGTATCGCCGGGTTTCCGGGGTCGGTCATCGCGTGCCATGCCTCAGCCCCACCCCATCCCCGCGAGCAGCCCGGGCTGACGGTCGATGATCAGCAGGGCGAACAGCAGGAACAGGTAAAGGATGGAAAAAGCGAAAAGCCGCTTTGCCGCCCGGTCCGTCGCTTGCCCGCTCGGGGCGCGATAGACGGCGAAAGCGCCTGCCAGAAAGATGAGACCGAGCAGGAGCGCGACGGCCCCATAAACCACGCCCACTGTGCCCGCGAGCGTGGGCGCAACGGCCAGCGGCAGGAGCAGCAGGCTGTACAGCATGATCTGCCGCTTGGTCGCCCCTTCCCCTGCCACCACCGGCAACATGGGCACGCCCGCGCGCTCATAGTCGCTGTTGCGATAGAGCGCGAGCGCCCAGAAGTGCGGCGGAGTCCAGAAAAAGATCAGCGCGAAGAGAAGGATCGCGTCCAGCGAAATGCTGCCGGTGGCCGCGACCCAGCCGATCATCGGCGGGAAGGAGCCGGCGGCGCCACCGATGACGATGTTCTGAGGCGTACGCCGCTTCAGCCAGACGGTGTAAACGAAAACATAGAAGAGAGTCGCCAGCGCCAGCAGGCCCGCGGCCAGCCAGTTGAGCGCGATCCCCATCAACATGACGGAGAAGATCGTGAGCACGACGCCGAAGGCCAGAGCCTCCGAGGGATCTACCCGGCCTTGTACGAGAGGACGCTTTCGGGTCCGCGCCATGATGGCGTCGATGTCGCGGTCGTACCACATGTTGATGGCACCCGCTCCTCCCGCTGCCACGGCGATGCAGAGTACGGCCACCGCCGCGAGGAAGGGATGGATGTCTCCGGGCGCCACCAGCAAGCCAGCCAGCCCCGTGAAGACGACGAGGGACATGACACGCGGCTTCAACAGCGCGATGAAATCGCGCAGCTGCTCGCTGGCCGAGCCCGCTGCCCTATCTATCGTCACTTGCGCCACGTTCCGGCTCTCCTGTCGGTCAAGAAGTACGGCAAGATCGCGTTACTCTGGATCTTGCGATGGCGGGCCCCGCAGCGGGACCCGCCACCTGGTCATCACTGCCTCAGCGGATGTGCGGCAGCTTGTTGAAGGTGTGGAATGGCGGCGGCGAAGAAACCGTCCACTCCAGCGTCGTCGCGCCTTCACCCCAGTAGTTCGCGGTGACGCGGCGGCCCGCCGTGAACACCCAGATCATCATGCCAAAGAAGAAGAGCGTCGACGCAAACGAAAGGTAGGCGCCAAGGGAGGACACGAAGTTCCAGCCCGCAAAGGCGTCCGGATAGTCGATGTAGCGGCGCGGCATGCCCTGCAGTCCCAGGAAGTGCTGCGGGAAGAAGGTCATGTTCACGCCGATGAAGGTGGTCCAAAAGTGCAGACGCCCCGCCCACTCCGGGTAGGTCCGGCCGCTCATCTTGCCGATCCAGTAGTAGATGCCGCAGAAGATCGCGAAGACGGCACCCAGGCTCAGCACATAGTGAAAGTGGGCCACCACATAGTAGGTGTCATGCAGCGCAATATCGATGCCCGCGTTGGCCAGCACTACACCGGTGACGCCACCTACCGTGAAGAGGAAGATAAAGCCGATCGCCCAGAGCATCGGCGTCTTGAACTGGATGGAGCCGCCCCACATCGTGGCAATCCAGCTGAAGATCTTGATGCCCGTCGGCACGGCGATGATCAGTGTCGCAGCCGTGAAGTAGGCGCGGGTGTTCACGTCGAGCCCGACGGTGAACATGTGGTGCGCCCAGACGATGAAGCCGACGAAACCGATCGCGACCATCGCGTAAGCCATGCCCAGGTAGCCGAAGATCGGCTTGCGGGAGAAGGTCGAGACCACGTGGCTCACGATGCCGAAGGCCGGCAGGATCATGATGTAGACCTCGGGGTGACCGAAGAACCAGAAAAGGTGCTGGTAGAGGATCGGGTCACCACCGCCGGCAGGATCAAAGAAGGCGGTGCCGAAGTTGCGGTCGGTCAGCAGCATGGTGATGGCGCCGCCCAGCACCGGCAGGGCCAGCAGCAGCAGGAAGGCGGTCACCAGCAGCGCCCAGGCGAAGAGCGGCATCTTGTGCAGCGTCATGCCCGGCGCGCGCATGTTGAAGATTGTCGTGATGAAGTTAATGGCGCCAAGGATGGAAGAGGCACCCGCCAGGTGGAGCGAGAAGATCACCATATCCACCCCGGGCCCGGGATGCCCCAGGCTGGAGGAGAGCGGCGGATAGACCGTCCAGCCGGTGCCGACACCCGGCCCCACGAAGGGCGAAGCGATCAGCAGCGCAAAGGCCGGGACCAGCAGCCAGAAGGAGATGTTGTTCATCCGCGGGAAGGCCATGTCCGGCGCCCCGATCATCAGGGGCACGAACCAGTTCCCGAAGCCACCGATCAGCGCCGGCATCACCACAAAGAAGACCATGATGAGGCCGTGCGCCGTGACGAAGACGTTGAAGAGGTGCCCGTCCGGATCACCGCCGCTGGTCAGGAACTGAACCCCCGGATCCTGCAGCTCCAGGCGCATGATGACCGAGAAGAGCGCTCCGATAAGACCCGCGGCGGCCGCGAAGATCAGATAGAGCGTTCCGATGTCCTTGTGGTTCGTCGAGAAGAACCAGCGGGTAAAGAACCCGGGCTTGTGATCGTGATGATCGTGTGCGTGCGTTGCAGTCGCCATCGTTCCTAATCCTTAGGCGAGGGTCACTGGACTGAGCGGGCGTCGGCGAGTTGCGTAGCCTGCGCCGGAGCCGGCGCGGCCGCATACTGCTCCGCCATCTCATTGAGCCAGGCGTCGTATTCCTCTTGCGGAACGGCGCGGATCTGGATCGGCATGTAGGCGTGCGCGGTGCCGCAGAGCTCCGAACACTGCCCGAAGTAGAGGCCCGGCTGATCAGCCCTGAACCAGGTTTCGTTCAGGCGCCCCGGCACGGCATCGACCTTCACGCCGAAGGCGGGGACGGCAAAGGCATGGAGAACGTCGCCGGCTGTGACCAGCACGCGAACGTTCGTGCCGACAGGTACCACCATCTCCTGATCCACCCCCAAAAGGCGCGGAAGATTGGCCTCTGCCGCTTCTTCATCGGTCAGCATAAAGGAGTCGAAGGCGAAGTTGCCCAGCTCCGGGTGCTCGTACTCATAGTTCCAGTACCACTGGAGCCCCGTCGCCTTGACGGTGATCGCCGACTCCGGAACCCGATCGGATGCATAAAGCAGCCGGAACGACGGAATGGCGATGATCACCAGGATGAGCACCGGAATGGTCGTCCAGACGATTTCCACGAGCGTGTTGTGGGTGGTGCGTGACGGCTCCCGATTCTTGCCCTCGCGAAAGCGCAAGATAACGAAGAGCAGCAGCACCAGAACCAGCAGCACGATGCCGGTGATGATGAACAGAAGCATGTTGTGGAAGTCATGCATCTGAACCTTGATCGGAGACATCGCCGGCTGGAAGCCCAAGCCCCAGTCGGTCGGCTGCCCGATGATTTCCTGGGCGAACACCGGAACGGCACCGAGCGCCGTAAAGAGGGCAGCCCCCAGGGCGCCCAGGCGTGACATCAGCCTCATCATCCTCTTCCCGTCTCTTCATTGCCGGGCAGAACGCCTGACCGATCCTTCGGCCGGCGCCCTGTTTTCAGCCGCCTGCCAGCGCGTTTCGACGGCCCCCGCCTTTGTCGGGCCGCAACCTAACCGAAGCGCTGGACCCCCACAAGCGGCTGCTCGTCCTTTGATCCCGGACGGACAGCCCTGCGAGGGAGTAAAGAGTATAGCAGGCTCTTGTTTCGCCGCCGCGCGACCTTGTGCCGCACACCAAGGGCCCAGAACTACGGGGTTCCCCCACTAGTCACGCGCCCATTTGACGATTCGCCGCCGCACGCGGCGCATGCCGATCCAGACCAATCCGGCAACCAGCGGGATGGCCAGACCAACTGACACCTTTACCGGAACGTCCAACCCCGCTTCCTGAGCGGCCGTCAGCGCATAAGACAGGAGGCCTATGGTGTAGTAGGTGATGGCCGCGACCGAGAGGCCCTCCACCGTCTCCTGCAGCGCCAACTGCAGCCGCGCCCGCCGCTCCATGGAGGTCAGTAGGTCGCGATTCTGGGCCTCCAGCTGCACATCGATCCGGGTGCGCAGGAGCTGCGAAGTACGATTCACCTGGCGCGAGAGGCCATCCAGGCGGTCGGCGACGGCCTGGCAGGTGCGCATCGCCGGCGACAGCCGCCGATCCATGAATTCGCTGACCTTCTGCTGCCCCTCGATTCGCTCCTCGCGAAGTTCTTCGATTCGCCGCTGGACCAGCGCGTAATAGGCGCGCGCGGCGCCGAAACGATAGGCGGTTGCGGCGGCGATCCGCTGGGTCTCGGCGGCGAGAGCCGTCAGCTGCTCCAACAGCTGCCGCTCGCCCTCCACCCCCGCCGGCGCGCCATTGGAGATCTCCGCCATGGCCTGAGTGGTTTCAGTCAGCCTGTTGCCGATCTGGGTCAGCTCCGAGCCGTGGCGGCGTGCCAAGGGCAGGGCCAGCAGCGCCATCATGCGGTAGGTCTCGACCTCCAGGAGCCTTTGCACCAGGCGTCCCGCTTGCCGTCCGCCAAGATGATGATCACGGACCAGTACCCGGCCGAAGCCATCGGGATTGATGGTGAAATTCATCCAGACCTCGGCAGCGCCTCCGGCCGCCAGACAGGCGGCAAAGGTCTCACTTTGCAGCAGTTCGGCTACCGCTTCCGGATTGGCCAGCTCACCTCCGGCTGGCTGCAGCTCCACATGCATCGCGCAGAGCACTTCGCCAGGCAAACGAGCCAGCCAGTCTTGTGGCACCCGGTCGATCATCCGCGCGGCAAAGAGCGAGCTATCCGATTGACCGAAGAAGCCATAGGTGGAGAATTCCGTATGGCGCTCCCACCGCAGGCGAAACCCGTCCAGCTGAACCAGATGAAAGTTTGCGTTGGCAGACGGTTCGGGTGCGTTCGCCGCGCAGCAGAGTTCTGCCAACAGAGCGCGCTCCTCCTCCGCCCCCTCCTCAGCGGTGAAGAGGGCCAGGTGGCTGGCTCTTTCCGGCGCTACCAGCCGCATGTATGGACGGGCGTGCACCTCATCAGACAGAAGCTGACGTTGAGGGTGATCCCGCAGCGGCAGTGGCTCAGCCATCTTCAATCCCTGCTGTCTGGTCCAATTTTTGCCGAGGGCGGTCGATAAAGCGTGCGGGACATTCTATATCAAGGCCTAGCGAGCTAGAGCACTTCGCATTTTGCCGGGGTCCGATGCGCCTCGGAAATGAAGCTGCTCTTGCGCCTGAAATTGAAGCGGATCTACGCGTTTGTTCTGAAAGATCTTTCCCTCTGAACCGAGCGCCCGCCCTCTCGAAGCCCACCGGAGGCCCGTAGCTTCATGTCCCTGATTGCCGAAACCGACTCCCTCTTCTTCTCCCGCGGCGAGTTGGAGCTCAGCCGCTTGGAGCGCCAAGTCGCTAACGCTCTACAAGGCGCCGATGATGGCGAGCTCTTTCTCGAGTATCGGCAAAGTGAAGCCCTCGGCTGGGATGATGGTCGCTTGCGCAGCGCTTCCTTCGACGCGAGCCAGGGCTTCGGCCTTCGCTCCGTTGCCGGTGAGGCGGCTGGCTACGCGCATTCCAACGAGCTGACGGAAGAGGCCGTCGCCCGCGCTGCCGAGGCGGTGGCCGCCGTGCACCGCGGTCATAGCGGCAACATCGATCTCGCGCCCGCCGGCACCAATGCCCGCCTCTATACCGATCAGAATCCCATATCTGCCCTGTCTTTCGACAAGAAGGTCAAGCTGCTCGAAGAGATCGACGCCTACGCGAGAGCGCGCGATCCCCGGGTGCGGCAGGTCAGCGTGTCGCTCGGCGGAAGCTGGCAGGCGGTGCAGATCATTCGGCCCGACGGCGAGCGCCGGGCGGACATCAGGCCGATGGTCCGCCTCAACGTCTCGGTGGTGATGGAAGAAGGCGACCGCATGGAAAGCGGAAGTCATGGAAGTGGCGGACGACTCGGCTATGACGGCCTGATCGACCCCGCCCACTGGCAAGCCAGCGTGCAGGAAGCCATCCGCCAGGCGGAGGTCAACCTGCGCTCTGTCGACGCGCCGGCGGGGGAAATGCCGGTGCTGCTGGGACCCGGTTGGCCAGGAATCCTGCTGCACGAGGCAGTCGGTCATGGACTGGAAGGCGACTTCAATCGGAAGAAGACCAGCGCCTTTGCTGGCCTGATGGGCCAGCGCGTCGCGGCGCCGGGAGTAACCGTGGTGGACGACGGCACCATTGCGGACCGTCGCGGCTCCCTCACCGTCGATGACGAAGGGACCCCCAGCCAACGCACGGTGCTGATCGAAGACGGCATCCTTACCGGCTACATGCAGGATCGGCAGAACGCGCGTTTGATGGGCATGAAGCCGACCGGCAACGGACGCCGCCAGTCCTATGCGCACATCCCCATGCCACGCATGACCAACACCGTCATGCTGGCCGGCGACCGGGACCCGCAGGAGCTTCTCGCCTCGGTGAAGCGTGGGCTCTACGCGGTCAACTTCGGCGGTGGGCAGGTTGATATTACCAGCGGCAAGTTCACCTTCTCCTGCACCGAGGCCTACCTGATCGAGGACGGGAAGATCGGCGCTCCCGTCAAGGGCGCAACCCTCATCGGTAACGGCCCGGAGGTGCTGACCAAAGTCACTGGCATCGGCAACGACATGAAGCTCGATCCGGGCATCGGAACCTGCGGGAAGGACGGCCAGGGCGTGCCTGTAGGAGTGGGCCAGCCCAGCCTGCTGGTCAGCGCCATCACCGTGGGCGGCACCGCAGCCTAATCGGCGGCGGCGCCGCTACTCCGCGGGTTTCAGGCGGCGCTGCTCCTCTTCCTCCAGGGCTTGCAGGTCTTGCTCGATTGCGTTGCGGGAGCGGGTGAAGCGCGCGAGCAGATCGTAGAGGACGGGGACCACAAAGAAGGTCAAGAGGGTCGCAAACAGCAGCCCGCCGATGACCACCGCGCCGATGGACGCTCGGCTTTCCGCGCCCGCCCCGCGCGCCAGCACCAGAGGCAGCGCGCCGAAAACCGTCGAAATCGCCGTCATCAGGATCGGGCGAAAGCGCAGCACCGCCCCCTCGACGATCGCCTCGCGCACCGTCCTTCCCTCGTCGCGCAGTTGATTGGCGAACTCGACGATCAGGATACCGTTCTTGGTCAGCAGCCCGATCAGCAGGATCATCCCGATCTGGCTGTAGATGTTGAGGGAAATGCCGCTGATCAAAAGCGCTGCCAGGGCCCCAGTGATGGCAAGCGGCACCACCAGCATGATGATCAGCGGGTGGATCCAGCTTTCAAACTGGGCGGATAACACCAGGAAGACGATCAGCAGCGCCAGCAGGAAGGTGACGTAAATCGCCCCTGACGTCTCCATGAAGTCCAGGGCCTGCCCCAGGTAGCCGAGCCGCGCTTCAGGCGGCAGCTCCTCGGCGGCCAGCTCCTGGAAGAAGGCCAATGCTTCACCCAGAGAGTAGCCGTCGGCGAGCGATGCGCTGATGGTGATCGAGGGTAGGCGATCAATGCGGGTGAGCCGCGGAGAGGCGCCGCGCTCCTCGATCGAGATCAGGCTCGAAAGCGGCACCAGCTCTTGATCGGAGGCCCGCAGGAAAATGTTTTCCAGATCCGTGGGGGTTGCGCGATCGGAGGGCTCGGCCTGCACGATGACATCATACTCCCGGCCACGGTCCAGGTAGCGACCCACGACGCGGGAGGCGATCATGGTTTCGATCGCCCGGGCCACGTCCTGGGCCCTGACTCCCAGATCCGCAGCCCGGCGGCGGTCGACACTGATGTCCAATTGCGGGCGGTTTTCATCGTAATCGGTGCTGATGTTCATCAGCCCCGAATTGCTCTGCGCCCGAGCCATCACCCGGTCGGTCCACTCTTTGATCTGGCTATAGTCGGGACCGCTGACGACGACCTGAACCGGCTGCCGGAAACTGGACTGGCCGAGACCGGGGGGATTCACGGCGAAAGCCCGCACCCCCGGCGCATTCCCCAGCAGGGGGAAAATCTGCTGCGTCACTTCCTGTTGGCGGACATCCCTCTCCTCCCAGGGCTCGAGGCCGACGATGGTGAAAGCCCGATTGCCGATGCCGCCAAAGCCGACGATGGTGAAGATGCGGTTCGCGATCCCCTGCTCCCGGAAATGCTCCAGCTGCTCTTCGATCACCTGGACGCTGCGGTAGGTAGCCGCAGGGGTCGTGCCTTCGGGCGCCGTGCTTGGAATGATGATGACCGAGCGATCTTCGACGGGCGTCAACTCCTGGGGCACCAGGGTGAAGAGTTGAACAGAGGCGAGCGCAGCAACCACGCCCAGCGCCAGTACGATCACCGGGAAGCGCAATGACACTTCGAGCACCCGCCGGTAGCCCCCCGCCATCGCGTTGAGGAGACGTTCCGACGCCCGGAAAAACCTGCTGCTCCCGGTCGTGGGGCGTAACCACTTGGAGCAGAGCATCGGCGCCAGAGTGAGGGCGACCAGGCTGGAAATGATCACGGCCGCGGCCATCACGAAGCCGAATTCCGTAAAGAGACGGCCGACGTTGCCTTCCATGAAGGCGATCGGCACGAAAACAGCAACCAGGGTCAGGGTGGTCGCGATAACCGCGAAGGCTACCTGCCGAGCGCCGCGCACCGCGGCGATCAGGGGCGCCTCCCCCTCATCGATCCGTCGCTGCACGTTCTCCAGCACGACGATGGCATCATCGACGACCAGGCCCACCGCCAAAATCAGCGCCAGCAGGGTCAGGACGTTAATGGAAAAGCCTGCCGGCGCCATGATGATGAAGGCGCCGATGATGGAAACCGGGATCGTGAAGGCAGGAATCGCCGTCGCACGCACTGAGCGCAAGAAAAGGAAAATCACCGCGATCACCAGCACGATCGCGATCCCGAGCGTGATGAGCACCTCCTCGACCGCGGCCCGCACGAACAGGGACTCGTCGTAACTGATACTGGCAGTCACTCCCGCGGGGAGGCTGCGGCGGATGTCCTCCAGCGCTTCGCGCACCAGATCGGAAACCTCGATCACATTGGCGTTCGACTGGCGGATGATGCCCAGTCCCACGCCCGGCTGGCCGTTGGAGCGGAGCAGCGTGCGCTCGCTTTCCACCCCTCGTTCCACACGCGCCACCTCACCCAGGCGCACCTGATACTCCGGCGTACGGGCGACCACGATCTCGGCAAACTCTTCCGGCGTAGAAAGGCGGGTCGCCGTTCGCACGGTCAGCTCGCGGGTGTCCGATTCAATCCGGCCCGCAGGAAGCTCGAGATTGTTTTCCCGCGCAGCCTGCTCCAGGTCCGCAATGGTGACGTTGCGCGCCGCCATTGCCTGCCGGTCCAGCCAGATCCGCATGGCATAGCGCCGCTCGCCGCCTATGTTGACGCTGGCGACACCGTCCAGCACGGAGAGGCGATCCACCAGGTAGCGGCGCGCATAGTCGGTGAGTTCGGCCGCATCCATGCGGTCGCTGGTCATGGAGATCCACAGCATGGGACGCGCATCAGCGTCCGCCTTGCGCACGATCGGCGCGTCCGCCTGCTCGGGCAGACGGTTCGCGATGCGGCCAATGGCATCGCGCACGTCGTTGGCTGCCCTGTCGACGTCCTGGTCCAGGTTGAAGTTGATGGTGATCCAGGCACGGCTGTCCCGGCTCTGGGACTCGATGTAGCGAATCCCTTCAACCGTTGCGATGGCCGCCTCGACGACCTCGACCACCTCGCTCTCGATGACCTCCGGCGAGGCGCCGGTGTATTCCACGGACACGGAGACGACGGGCGGGTCAATGTCCGGGTTCTCACGAACGGCCAGTTGCAGGAAGGAGGCCACACCCAAGACAACGATCAGGAGGCTGAGGACCGTGGCCAGGACCGGCCGCTTGATAGAAACGTCCGAAAGGATCATCTGCGGTCGCCTACACGCCGACAGCCTGCGGATTGATGATCTTGATCTCCGCGCCGTCGCTCAAGTGCTGCAGACCCAGGGTCGCCACCATTTCGCCGGCGGCCAATCCTTCAGCTATCTCCACTTGGCCATGCAGACGCTGGCCGATCACCACCGACCTGCGCTCGGCGCGTCCGCCTGCGATCACGAAGACATAGGTACTACGCCCTTCGCTCACCACGGCGGCTTCCGGAACCAGGATGGCATCGCTTTTTTCGCCCACCTGCAGGCTGACGCTCATGAACATGCCCGGTCGGAGCCGGCGATCTGCGTTCTCCAGCTCCGCTTGAATTCGCAGCGAGCGCGTCACCGGATCGACGCGCGTGTCGACGCGCGACACGCGCCCCTCGAAGGTGGTTCCAGAAAAGGCCGCGCTGATCGCGCGTACGGGCAGGCCCGGCTGCACGCGGCTCAGAAAGCGCTCGGGCACGGAAAAGTCGAGGCGTAAGATCGAAATGTCATCTAGGGTCGTCAGCCGTTGATGGGGTTGAACGAAGGCCCCGGGACTGACGTCGCGCAAACCAACCACGCCGTCAAAAGGCGCGCGAATCTCACGATCGCGCAAGGCTGCTTCTATCATCGCAAGGCGCGCTTCCGCGGCAGCGTAGGCGGCCCGCAACTCGTCGACGCGCGCCTGAGAAACGTTTTGCGATCGCAGCAGCCGATTTGCGCGCTCCAGCTGATTGGCCACGTCAGACAGCATCGCCTGCTGCTCGCGCAACTCCGCTTCCTCGCGGTCACGATCCAGCTCGATGAGCAGGCGGCCTCGCTCCACTTCCTCGCCTTCTTCAAAATGGATCGCGATGACCCGGCCGGCGACGGGCGCGACCAGTTCTACCGACTCTCGCGCGAGCGTCGTCCCCACCGCTTCGACGGTATAGCTGACGATACCCGTCTCCGCTTCGGCAACGGCGACAGGCACAGCGCTTGCCGCGACGGCCGTCTCCTCTTGCGCGGCTGGCTGCCCGAGTGCCTGCCATGCAAGGTAAGCGCCTCCGGCGATTACCGCGACGGCAAGCAGCTGAATCACGCTTCGCTTCATTGTCACCTTGTGCCGTCCGCGCACCGGAAGCACGCAGAAGTTCAATCCCATCCGCGCCGCTGGAAGCAACGGCACTCCCCTAGCTTCGAAATACTATACGCGCCGCGCGCCGCAAAGTATCCCCAGACGATTCTTTCCGATGACACATCCGCAAGTGGCATCCTGGCACTGGAAACATGGGCGCGAGGTCGGCAGACTGTCGGTGCTGCGGCGCGGGTGGGACCGTGTGGCGAAATACACCGATCTCTGGCGAGGGGGATGCCGATGCGCGTTCTGGCTTATGTCATAGCACTTGGCTTCACTGCGCTGCTGGCTCTGCCTGCAGCGGCAGACGTGCCACGACCACCGCCAGCCAAGCCGGAACAAAGCCTCGTTCAGCAGAGCAATCTTACGCTCCCCGCAGCCCGCGAAGTGCAAGGCCCGCGGGCCGACTACATTCTGGTGAACAAGAGCGAACGCTACCTGAAGCTCTTTTCCGATGGGGAGGAAATTGCTCACTTCCCGATCCAGTTGGGAAAGCAGCCCATCGGCCATAAGCTTTATGAGGGAGACAACCGTACACCGGAAGGCGTCTACTACATCGACTGGCGCAATCCCGAGAGCCACTATTTCCGCTCGCTGCGCATCTCCTATCCTAACAGCGAGGACCGAGCCCAGGCCGAAGCTGCGGGCCTCGACCCCGGCGGCATGATCATGATCCACGGCATGCCCAACAACGTCGACTATAGGCTTGAGGTACAGGATCAGAAGGACTGGACCAACGGCTGCATCGCCCTCAGCGATGGCGACATGCTGGCCGTCTGGGACATGGTGGACGTCGGCACAGCCATTGAGATCCTGCCCTGAGCCACTCCAGAAACCGGCAGGCCGAGAGCCTCGGGAGAAGATGATGCCAGAGGGCGCCGATGCAGAAGCTGCTGTTGCGGGGGACGAAGCCGGCCCCCTCCCCCACACGGGACCTTTCCAGAATGTCATCGGCTACGAGATCATCCGCCTCACGGATGGCCGGCCGGCGGCTCGGCTGGAGGTGGGCGCCCACCTCCTGAATCAATACGAGATCGGGCACGGGGGCGTGGCCTTGGCGCTGCTGGATGTGGCCGGTGGTCTCGCGGTGTGGGACCACTGCAAGCCGCGTGGCGGCATGGCCACCGTCAGCATGAACACGGCCTTTCTTGATGCTGTCCGTCCTGGGACTCTTTATGCTATCGGCCGCGTCGAGCGCGCCGGCGGCACGCTTGCCTATAGCTACATGACGCTCCACGCGCAGGCGCCTGATGGCAAGCTGCTGGCGAGCGCCCAGGGCGTTTACCGTATTTTCAACGGTTAAAGCCGTTGACACTTCAGGGTCCGAGGGTATAGTCCCGGCTCTCGCGACCGGGCGCCTTTCGCCCGGCGATGTTTTTCCACGCGCGACGCAGGCAAACAAATGTACGCAGTGATCAAAACCGGCGGCAAGCAGTATAGGGTCGCCAAGGACGAGGTGCTCGAGGTAGAGCGCCTGCCCGGAGAGGCTGGGTCCAGCCTGCAGCTTGAAGAGGTGCTGCTGGTGAGCGGCGACGATGGTGTGACCATCGGCACGCCGACCGTGGCCGGCGCCGTCGTGAGCGCCGAGGTTGTCGAGCAGACTCGCGGCAAGAAGATCACTGTCTTCAAGAAGAAGCGCCGCAAGCACTACCGCCGCACTCTGGGGCACCGTCAGGATCTGACGCGTATCCGCATCACTGACATCGCCATCGGCGGCTGAGGAGACAGAAGCTATGGCACAGAAAAAAGCAGGTGGTAGTTCTCGTAACGGGCGCGACTCAGCTGGTCGTCGCCTGGGCGTGAAGCTGTTCGGCGGACAAACTGTGACTGCCGGCAACATCATCGTGCGTCAGCGCGGCACCAAGTGGAAGCCCGGCACCGGCGTGGGCCTTGGCAAGGACCACACGATCTATGCTTTGATCGACGGTCACGTCGAGTTCAAGACACGTGCCGGCGGCCGCACCCACGTGTCGGTTGTTCCGAACCCGGTTAGCGAGGCTGCCGAGTAAGGCGCGCGCTAACAGCACAAGCTGCTAGCATCCCAAAGGGGGAATGGCGCGCCATTCCCCCTTTTTCTATTGAGCGCTATTTTTGTGGCCAGGGTGCTGAAAGCACCGGGCCAGGCAGGACCAGATGAAGTTCCTCGACGAAGCCAAGATATTCATTCGCAGCGGCGACGGTGGTGCTGGCGCCTGCTCTTTCCGGCGCGAAAAGTACATTGAGTTCGGCGGGCCGGACGGCGGTAATGGTGGCCGGGGCGGGGATGTCATTGCAGAGGCTGTCGACGGCCTCAACACCCTGATCGATTTTCGCTATGCCCAGCACTTCAAGGCACAACGTGGGCATCACGGCGCCGGACGCGAGCGCACGGGGGCTGCAGGTAAAGCCTTGACGCTGCGGGTACCCGTCGGCACGCAGATCTTTGAGGAAGACCGGGAAACGCTGATCGCCGATCTGACAGAAGCCGGTCAGCGGGTCGTGCTAGCAAAAGGCGGTGACGGCGGCTTCGGCAATGCGCATTACAAGACCTCGACGAACCGCGCCCCCAGGCGCGCAGATCCCGGCTGGCCGGGGGAAGAGCGTTGGATCTGGCTCCGCCTCAAGCTGATCGCCGATGCAGGTCTTGTTGGCCTGCCGAACGCCGGCAAGTCGACTTTCCTGTCCAGCGTCACCAGAGCTCGACCGAAGATTGCCAATTATCCCTTCACCACCCTGCACCCGAACCTGGGAGTGGTGCGGGCGGAGGATCGGGAATTTGTGCTTGCCGACATTCCGGGCCTTATTGAAGGGGCTTCCGAGGGCGCCGGCCTCGGCACCCGTTTCCTTGGCCATGTGGAGCGCTGCCGCGTTCTGCTGCATCTCGTCGACGGCGCCTCTGAGGATCCAGCGGAAGCCTACCGGACGGTGCGGCAGGAACTGTCCGCCTATGGCCACGGGCTGGACAGCAAGCCGGAAATTCTGGCCTTGAACAAGTCGGACGCGATCGACGAGGAAACGCTGAAAAGGCGGCAACAGGAGCTGGCGGAAGCCGCCGGCAAGGAAGTACGCCTGACCTCCGGTGTCAGCGGGCGCGGCGTGCGCGAGGTTCTCTTTGCCCTACTGCGTGAAATTGCTGCGGCAGAAGAAGCGGAAGAGCTGGCGCAGGAGCAGCGCGAGGCCGGAAATGACGCCTTCTGACGCACAATCAAGCCTGGCCCCGCTGCTTCACGAAGCCGGCCGCGTAGTCGTCAAGATCGGCTCGGCTCTGCTTGTCCAGGAGGAGAGCGGAGACATCCGCTACGACTGGTTGGACAGCCTGGCTCAGGATCTGGCGACGCTGGTCGCGCGCGGGCAGGAGGTGATCGTCGTCTCCTCAGGCGCCATCGCCGTCGGCCGCCGCCTGCTTGCCTTGCCGCAAAAGCGGCTGAGGCTGGAGGAAAAACAGGCTACCGCAGCCGCTGGGCAAATTCGCCTCGCTCACGCCTATCAGGAGGCGCTCGCACGTCACGACATCACCGTTGCTCAGGTGCTGCTGACTCTCGAGGATACAGAAGCCAGACGCCGGCATCTGAACGCCCGCAATACCCTGAACACCCTGCTGAAGCATCGCGCCTTGCCGGTGATCAACGAGAACGACACGGTCGCGACAAGCGAGATTCGCGTGGGCGACAATGACCGCCTGGCGGCTCGGGTGGCGGTCATGATGAACGCCGATGCCCTTATCCTGCTTTCCGACATAGATGGCCTCTATACCGCGGATCCAAAGCTGGACCCCAGCGCGTCTCATCTGCCCTTGGTGGAGGAGCTGACTCCCGAGATCGAGGCCATGGCCGGGGAAGCCTTGCCGGGTGTCTCCACCGGCGGCATGGTGACCAAGTTGGCGGCGGCCCGCATTGCGGTCGCCGGCGGCTGCCGGATGGCGATTGCCAATGGGACGGGCCGCCACCCTCTGCGCACCATTCTGGAGGGAGGACGCTGCACTTGGTTCCTCTCGGAGGTGGAGCCCCGCGCCGCGCGGAAATCCTGGATCGCCGGGAGTCTCCGACCCGCCGGCACGCTGGTGCTCGACGAGGGCGCGCTACGCGCGCTTAAGAACGGCCGCTCGCTCCTCCCGGCCGGGGTTCGAAAGGTTGAGGGCGACTTCCAACGCGGCGATGCTGTCGTTCTGCGCGATCAGGAAGGGCGCGAAGTGGCCCGCGGTCTGAGCGCCTACAATGCAGAGGATGCGCGCCGGATCATCGGCCACAACAGCCGCGACATCGAAAAGATCCTCGGCTACCGTGGCCGCGAGGAGCTGATCCATCGGGACGACCTGGTCTTGTCGTGAGGGAACTCCATGACCCATAAGTCTGCTACTCTTGATTTTGCAGAAGGCACTCACCCTAGCCGTGACATGCAGGAACTGGGGGAGGCGGCGCGGGCCGCTGCGGCCGTCCTGGCACGCAGCCCTCAGGAGCAGCGTAATCAGGCACTGCGCGCCGGTGCGCGTGCCTTGCGCGCCGCAGAAACGGAAATTCTTGCTGCCAATGCGCAAGACATGAAGTCCGCCGAGGCGCGAGGACTGAGCGCCGCCCTGCTGGACCGGCTGCTGCTCGACCCGAAGCGACTGGAAGCCATGGCGCAAGGCCTGGAAGCCATCGCCGAGCTTCCTGATCCCCTGCACCGGGTGCTGGCGGAATGGGAGCAGCCCAGCGGCTTGCGCCTGCAGCGCGTGGCGGTACCTTTGGGAGTGATTGGCATCATCTATGAAAGCCGGCCGAACGTGACGGCGGACGCTGCCGCTCTTTGCCTCAAGGCCGGTAATGCCGCGATCTTGCGCGGCGGCTCGGAATCCTTCGCCTCTTCAGGCGCCATTCTCGATGCCCTGCGCGAGGGCCTCACGGCCGCCGGGCTGCCGGAGGGCTGCCTGCAGCGCCCTGCCACCCGCGACCGCGCCCTGGTAGGGGAGATGCTTCGCGCGCACCAGTGGATCGACGTGATCGTGCCTCGAGGCGGCCGCAGCCTCATCGAGCGGGTGATGCAAGAAGCCAAGGTGCCGGTACTGGCCCATCTGGAAGGCAACAACCATACCTACCTTCACAGCGCCGCTGATCCGAGGAGGGCGCTGGATCTCACCCTCAACGCCAAGATGCGCCGGACGGGTATCTGCGGCGCTACTGAAACGCTGCTGGTTGATGCGGCCGTGGCCGCCGAGCTGCTGCCGCCCATCCTGGAAGCGCTGAGCGAGAAGGGTTGCGAGTTGAGGGGCGATCCGACCGTTCAGGCACTGAGCGACAGGGTGGCGCCAGCCGAAGAGGCCGATTGGGACAAGGAGTACCTGGCACCGATTTTGGCCATCAAGACGGTTTCCGGGGTAGAGGAGGCGCTAGACCATATTGCCCGCCACGGCTCAGGCCACACCGAATGCATTGTGACGGAAGACCCAGCGGCGGCTGGCCTGTTTCTGGAGCGGGTCGACGCAGCGATCGTGATGCACAATACCTCTACCCAGTTTGCCGACGGCGGCGAGTTCGGCATGGGGGCCGAGATCGGGATCGCCACCGGCAAGCTGCACGCGCGCGGACCAGTGGGTACAGAGCAGCTCACCAGCTACAAGTATCTCGTGCGCAGCGACGGCGTGACCCGCGCTTGAGCCCCGCCTAGCAGTGCTGAAGCGCCGTCCTCGCCTTGCCCCGCGGCCAACCCGCGCCGCGCTGGGGAGCGCTTTGGGGGGCCGCCTGCCGCCACGCGGCGCGCGGATCGGTCTGCTCGGCGGCTCCTTCAATCCGGCGCACCAGGGGCATGCCCATGTGGCGCGGGAAGCGCTGCGGCGGCTCCGGCTGGACGAAGTCTGGCTGCTGGTTAGTCCGCAAAATCCCCTCAAGGATCCGCAGGAGATGGCCCCGCTGGACAAGCGCCTCGCCAGCGCCAGGCATATCGCGCGGCACCCACGCGTCCGCGCCAGCGCCATGGAGACGCTGCTTGGTACGCGGCGCACGGCCGACACCCTGTCCCAGCTCGAACGCTGTTTTCCTGGTGTTCACTTCGTCTGGATCATGGGCGCCGATAACCTGCAGCAGATTCATCACTGGGGGCGATGGAAAGAAATCTTTCATCGTGTTGGCGTTGCGGTCTTCGATCGCCCTTCCTATTCTTTAAGGGCGTTGTCGGCCAAGGCCGCGCAGCGCTTCGCCAAACACCGCCTGACTCAGGCGGGCGGCTGGCGGGTGGCCCGGGAGGGGCCGCCGGTTTGGGTGTTCATGCGGATCAAGCTGATCGCCCAGTCGGCAACCGCTCTACGGGCTCGCGCCCGTCGCACAGCGAAGAGCAGCAACCAGGTCCGAGCGGATGCTCGGGTACCGACTAAGGAGACTGATAGCCATAAACACCAAGGCCACGGCGCTCACCAGCGCCAGCGAAGTGCCCGAAGGCCTGAGCGCCCTGTCCGGCACTGACCCGCGGAGCCTCCTCGCCGCGATAGAGGCCTCGCTCGACGACGACAAGGCCGAAGACGTCGTTGTCATCGACCTCAGCGAGAAGAGCAGCTTCGCCGACTACATGGTGATTGCGAGCGGTCGCTCGAGCCGCCATGTCATCTCGATCGTCGATCATCTGCAGGAGCGTCTGAAAGCGGCCGGTTGCCGCGAGACCTCGGTTGAGGGCTTGCCTCAGGCCGATTGGGTGCTTCTCGACGCGGGCGATGTGGTTGTCCACGTCTTCCGTCCAGAGATCCGCGAGTTCTATAACCTCGAGAAGATGTGGGGAGCTGCCTCCCTGCTTCAGCGCACCCAAGCGCAGGCGGCAGAATTGCAGGCCTGATCTGATCGACTAAAGCAGCGCCTGAGGCTGCAGCGAGGGCCTCATGCGCCTGACACTTCTTGCCGTGGGGCGCCTGCGGGGCGGGCCTCTGCAGGCCCTGCTCGATGACTACGGCAAGCGCCTTGGCGGCGGCCCGCTGGGGCCGCTGACCGTGAAAGAGGTCGAGGAACGCCGCGCTTTACCGGCTCCGGCGCTCAAGGCTCGGGAAGGCAAGCTTTTGCTAAAAGCCCTGCCCAAGCACGCTCGCCTTATCGCCCTGGATGAAGGCGGCCGCAGTCTCGACAGCCGTGGCTTTGCCGCCTTGCTCGGCCGCTGGCATGAGGAAGGCGTGGCGGAGACCGCCTTTGCGATTGGGGGCGCAGATGGTCTCGATGAGGCGATCCGCCAGCACGCCAACCTTACACTCTCCCTCGGCGCCCTTACCTGGCCCCACATGCTGGTCCGCCTGCTCCTGGCCGAACAGCTCTACCGCGCCAACGCCATCCTCCAGGGCCACCCCTATCACCGGGATTGAAGACCGTCCCAGCGCCGGATCTGGATCCAGCGCTCGAAGAGCGCGATTCTTCGCATCGATCAGAATGACCGGACGGGGGCCTGTTATTCAGGACGGGTCGGTCTCTGCCATTTCGCAGATCAGCTTCCACTGCTCTTCCGTGACGGGCACCACCGAGAGCCGTGACTGACGGACGAGGGCCAGATCGGAAAGGCGCGGCTCTGCCTTGATCTCTGCCAAGGTCACGGGACGATTGACCGGTTTCACGGCCTCCACATCGACCATCCCGAAGCGGCCCGAAGGATCGGTATGGTCGGGGTAATACTCCTTCACGATCCGGACGATGCCGACGATCCGCTTTTCCTTGACCGAATGGTAGAAGAAGGCGAGGTCGCCCTTCTTCATGGCCTTCAGGTTGTTCGCAGCCTGATAGTTGCGCACCCCGTCCCAATGCTCGCGCCCCGCACGCACCTGGTCCTCCCAGGACCATGCATTGGGCTCGCTTTTCACTAGCCAATAGGCCATGCCTTCCTCCAATGTCGTCCGAGCTTGGCCATAGCAAAAGCGCCCCGGCGCCGCTATAGCGGATCTAGGGCAGATCGCGCCCAATCAGGTTCACGAAGTGATCCGATTTGGTGCGTGAATCTGCTCAATCTATTTGATGTAGACCGGATTCACGCGTTTGACTGAACCCCAAAGTGGTTCAGATCAAACGCGATCCGGTCTAACCTGTGGTCGAAGCAAGCGAGGAGACGTCATGAAGCTGCAGCACGCGTCCTGGCCCGAAGTCGAAGCCTATCTCACGCGCTCCACCGCCATTTTGATCCCCATCGGCTCCACCGAGCAGCATGGTCCAACGGGCTTCATCGGCACCGACGCCCTGTGTCCGGAAGTGCTGGCAGAGGGCATCGCCGAGCGCAGCGGCGCGTTGGTGGCCCCCACGCTCTCCATTGGCATGGCCCAGCATCACCTGGGCTTCCCCGGCTCCATCACGCTGCGTCCCTCCACATTGATTGCCGTCATTCAGGATGTGGTGAATTCCCTGGCCCGCCACGGCTTCGATCGCTTCTTCTTCCTGAACGGCCACGGCGGCAACATTGCCAGCGTGACCGCCGCCTTTTCCGAGATCTACGCCGAGGCCAGCCTCGGCAGCGCCCCCTCCAATCGGCCGGCGCTGCGCTGCAAGCTTCACAACTGGTGGGACGTTGAGGGGGTAAAGCGGCTGTCGCGCGAGCTCTTCGGGGCAGATGAAGGCGGTCACGCCACCTGTTCTGAAGTCTCCCTCACCTATCATGCCTTTCCGGAGGTGGGGCGGCGTTTGGCGGCGGCCAGCGATCAGTTGATCGGCGAGCGCGCGCCCGTTGGCCCGATCCGCGACGCTGCCGACTACCGCCGCCGCTTCCCCGACGGCCGCATCGGCTCAAACCCGCGTCGGGCCAGCGCCGAAGCCGGAGCCCAGCTCTATGAAGCCGCCGTCACCGAACTCACCAACGTCTGGCGCCGCTTCGCGGAAGAGGAGTAGGCATACGGCCGCCCTTTTTTCCCGTCGTCCTGAGCGCAGCGAAGGATCTCGATCCGTAGGCGCTCCGGCCCCCCGAGGTCCTTCGCTTTGCTCAGGACGACGGGGTTGGGAAATGGCTTACGCCGTGAATAGACTTTCATAAAGCGCCATCAGCTTGCCCTTGGCCTCGAAGCCGATGCCGGGAATGTCCGGCAGGGCGACTCGACCCTGCTCGATGGGTAGGTCGTCGGCGAAGCCGCCAAAGGGCGCGAAGATGCCGGGATAGGACTCATTACCGCCCAGGCCGAGGCCGGCCGCGATCGAGAGCGCGAACTGGTGACCGCCGTGAGGGATGCAGCGGCGCGGCGACCAGCCGGCCTGCCGCATCACCTGCAGGGTGCGCAGGTACTCGACCAGGCCATAGGAGAGTGCCGGGTCGAACTGCAGGATGTCGCGATCGGGGCGGAGGCCGCCGTAGCGCAGCAGATTGCGCGCATCCTGATGGGAAAAGAGGTTCTCCCCCGTCGCCATCGGACCGGGGTAGATCTCGCCCAGCACCGCCTGCAGGGCATAGTCCAGCGGATCACCGGCTTCCTCGTACCAACGCAACCCATAGGGCTCCATAGCCCGGGCATAGTCGATCGCCGTCGCCAGGTCGAAGCGCCCGTTGGCGTCCACCGCCAAGCGGCTGCCGTCGCCGCCAAGCACGTCGATAACCGCCTCGATGCGCTTGAGGTCCTCCTTCAGGGACGCGCCGCCGATCTTCATCTTGACCGTGTCGTAGCCGAGACCGAGATAGCCGCGCATCTCCTCCTGCAGCCCTTCCACCTGCTTGCCAGGATAGTAGTAGCCGCCGGCCGCATAGACGAAAGCGTGAGATTCCGCTTCACCCGGGCCGTAGCGCTCAGCCAGAAGGCGATGAAGGGGCTTTTCCTCGATCTTGGCGACGATATCCCAGAGCGCCATGTCGACTACGCCCACGGCGACCGAACGCTCCCCATGCCCGCCGGGTTTTTCATTCCTCATCATCAGATCCCAGGCGCGGAAGGGGTCGAGATTGTCCCGCTCCGGATCCCGCAGCGCCTCGGGCTCGGCCTCGCGCAACCGCGGCAGGATGCGCTCGCGCAGGATGCCGCCCTGGCCGTAGCGACCGTTGGAATTGAAGCCGTAGCCCACAACCTTTTCGCCATTGCGCACGACGTCGGTGGTGATCTTCACCACGGAGACGTCCATTTTAGAGAAATCGATGTAGGCGTTGCGGATGTCGGAGGCGATCGAGGCGGTCGCCTCCTGAATAGCGGTGATGCGCATGCTTTTGCCTAAGGCGCCGAGGTCAGTTCAGTAAAACAGGCTGAAGGAAGGGCGCACTTGCTTGCCCGTTCTTCCGCGAACACCCGACGCCCAGGCCTTCTTCACCAAGGCGCCGGGTCGTCGGGGTCGGTCGCGTGCTACACGTGTCACGCTGCCTTGCTGTAGATCCCGGCAGCCTTCACGTCCTCGCCTACATAGGCTTCGAACTGCTTGAAGTTCTCTTCGAAGCGGCGGGTGAGGTCTCTGGCGGTCGCATCGTACGCCTTCGGGTCCTGCCAGGTGCTGCGGGGATCCAGGACCTCCGCGGGCACATCCGGACAGGCCTGGGGTATGCGCAGGCCGAACTCGGGGTGAACAACGTTTTCCACCCCGGCCAGGTCTCCCTCCAGCGCGGCGCGCAGCATGGCGCGCGTGTGGCGAATGGACATACGTTCGCCGACGCCGTACTGCCCCCCGGTCCAGCCGGTATTGACCAGCCAGCAGCGCGCTCCGGTTTTTGCCATCTTCTCCCCGAGCATGCGGGCGTAGACGCTGGGATGGCGCGGCATGAAGGGCGCGCCGAAGCAGGTGGAAAAGGTGGCCTTTGGTTCGTTACCCAGGCCCTTTTCCGTCCCCGCAACCCGTGCGGTGTAGCCTGACAGGAAGTGGTACATGGCCTGTTCGGGCGTCAATTCGCTGATCGGCGGCAGCACCCCGAAGGCATCGGCCGTGAGCATAACGATGTTCTTCGGCTGCCCCCCCATGCCTTCGGGAACGATATTGGGAATGAAGTCGAGGGGATAGGAAGCTCGGGTATTTTCGGTGAAGCGCGCGTCATCGAGATCCATCTCGCGCGTCATCTCCTCGACCACCACGTTCTCGAGGATCGTGCCGAACCGCCGGGTAGTCGCCCAGATCTCCGGCTCCGCCTCGGGAGAGAGCCGGATGACCTTGGCATAGCAGCCGCCTTCGAAGTTGAAGACGCCCTTGTCCGACCAGCCGTGCTCGTCATCGCCGATAAGGCTGCGAGAGGCATCGGCGGAGAGGGTTGTCTTTCCCGTGCCGGAGAGGCCGAAGAATATGGCCGCATCGCCCTTTGGGCCGATATTGGCAGAGCAGTGCATGGGCAGAACCCCCTGCTCCGGCAGCAGGTAGTTCATGATCGAGAAAATGGACTTCTTGATCTCGCCCGCGTACCAGGTCCCGCCGATCAGCACCAGGCGCTCTTCGAAGTTGACGAGGATGAAGCACTCGCTGTTGGTGCCGTCGACCGCGGGATCCGCCTGGAGCCCGGGCAACTGGAGGACGGTGAACTCGGGCTGGAAATTTGCCAGGGCATCCGCCGGCGGTCGGATGAACATGTTGCGGGCAAAGAGGTTATGCCAGGCGTTCTCGGTGATGATCCGCACATTCAGGCGATAGTCAGGATCTGCCCCTGCCCAAAGGTCCTGCACGAAAATTTTTCGGTTCTGGACGTAGGCCCGGGCTTTGCCCAGCAGACCGCTGAACTGCTCGCGAGAGATCGGGCGGTTCACGTCCCCCCACCAGATTGACTCCTCGGAGGAGGGCTCCTTCACCACGAACTTGTCGTTTGGAGAGCGGCCGGTGTGCTGGCCGGTATAGGCGACGAAAGCGCCGCCCGCAGCGACCAGTCCTTCATTCCGCCGCAGCGCAGCTTCATAAAGTAGCGGCGCGTTCAGGTTCCAGTGTGCTTTCGCGTAATTGCGAAGCCCTACAGCTTCGAGACCCTGGCTACTGACCACCGGACCCCAATTTCCCACGACTTTTCCTCCAGTTCATTGGACTTGTTATAGGAAATGGCTTACCGGCCCTTTATACAAATGGCAAGATTTGGCGCGAGTGATCGCTGAAGGCGGGTCAAGTCATTCCAGGTGCCAGGCCCTCCTCGATCCTGGTTGGCCCAGAAGCACAGGAATTCCGGTACGAAGAGGCAACTTGAGCCGCCGTGTCGGAACGCCCAACTTTAGCCATAGCACCACGATAGATGGTGCCGCGAAGTAGCGGGAAGAGAGTACTCAATGCGATCTGCTAGCGATCCGGGCGACGCGGTTGCGCGCCATGAAGATCTGGAACCGGCGCGCCTATCCATCGCGCTGGTTGATGACGACCGGAACATCCTGACATCTGTCTCGATGGCACTGGAAGCCGAAGGATTCCGGGTGCGCTGCTATACGGACGGCGCAGAGGCCTTGCGCGGCTTGACCGGCCAACCTGCCGACGTGGTGGTGCTCGACATCAAGATGCCGCGCATGGACGGCATGGAACTGCTGCAGCGGCTACGCGCAACCTCCAACGTCCCCGTCATCTTCCTGACCTCGAAGGACGAGGAGGTGGATGAAGTCCTCGGCCTGCGCATGGGCGCCGACGACTACATCACCAAGCCCTTTTCCCAACGCCTGCTGATCGAACGCATTCGCGCGCTGCTGCGGCGGGATCGGGTCGCCAAGGAGGACCTGGACCCCGGCAGCGACACCCCCATCCGCCGGGGGGACCTGGTGCTGGACCCGGCGCGCCATCTCTGCACCTGGAAGGGCGAAGCCGTCAACTTGACGGTGACGGAGTTCCTCATCCTGCGCGCACTGGCACAGCGGCCCGGCCACGTGAAGAATCGCGACCAGCTCATGGACGCTGCCTATGGCGAGCACATCTACGTGGATGACCGCACGATCGACAGCCATATCAAACGTCTACGCAAGAAGTTCAAGTTGATCGATGACGGCTTCGCGCAGATAGAGACCCTGTATGGTGTCGGCTACCGCTATCGCGACGGCTGACCTGCTGGAGCAAGAGCATTTCTAGAGCCATGATCGCGCCCGCCCTTGAAGGCGACACTACAAAGCTCAGGCGCATCTGGTCCGGCTGGAGGCTTCGCAGAGGTAAAGAGGCCCATGCCGGCAAGGAAGTAATCTCCTCAAGAAGAGCGCGGCGTAGACGGCTGCGCCGCTCCGCCTGGCGCTCGCCCCTCACTCGCCGGATCTTGCTGGTAAACATGTTGGTGCTGCTTATCCCGGTTCTGGGCTTGCTGCACCTGGAGCAGTATCGCCAGAGCCTGATCGATTCCGAGATCGAGGCCATGCGGACCCAGGCGACGACGGTCGCGCTCGCGCTTGGTTCGGCGGCGGTTCAAGACGGGCTTGATGGCGACCAGCAGCTGATGCACGAAACCGCGCGCCAGCTCATCCGCGTGCTCTTGGGCAACGTCACTTCCGATGCTTCCCTGCGCGCCCGGCTGTTCAGCCATAGCGGCGATCTGGTGGCCGACTCTTCCCTTCTGGGCGGGCCTGACGCCACGGTGCGGGTGGAAGAGCTTCCGCCACCCCAGGACAGCCCGGAGATCTTTCGTCAACTGGAAGACTTCTACGAGCTCACCATGCGGCGGCTTCTGCACCCTGAAGCCCTGCCGCTCTATCAAGAATCACTTCCTCAATCCGCCGCCGACTATGGGGAGGTGGAGCAGGCACTGCGCGGCGAGTCGAGCGCCGCGGTGCGGCGCGATGCGGGCCGCAGGCTCGTGCTTTCTGTCACCGTGCCGGTGCAGCGCTACCGCCAGGTCGTCGGCGGCCTGATGATCAGCAAGGATGGCAGCGCGATCGACCAGGCCGTCCGTGACCGCCGCAGCGACATTCTGATCATCTTCGCTGTGGCGCTGGCCGTGACGGTAATGCTGTCCTTCTACCTGGCACGCACGATCGGCCAGCCGATCCGCTGGCTGGCGGAAGCTGCGGATCAGGTCCGCGGATCCTCCGGGCGTGTGGATGCCATTCCCGACCTCACCAGCCGCCGAGATGAGATCGGCGACCTCTCCGCCGCCTTGATCGAGATGACGCAAGCGCTGCACAACCGGCTGGAGGCGATCGAGAACTTTGCGGCCGACGTGGCCCACGAGATCAAGAACCCCCTGACCTCCCTGCGCAGCGCGGTGGAGACGGTAACCCGGGTCGACAATCCTGAGCAGCGGGAACGCCTGATCAGCATCATCATCGATGACGTGTCGCGCCTCGATCGCCTGATCAGCGACATTTCCGATGCCTCTCGCCTCGACGCGGAATTGGCGCGGGCAGAGAGTGAAAAAGTCGACCTCGCAGCCCTGCTGGAGACCCTCGTTGAGGTTCATCGCGACCGCGTCGACTCCCTCGCCCCACATTTGCGGCTTACCTTGCCGCCGCGCGGGCGGGTCATGGTGCTCGGCAAGGAGGGACGCCTTGGCCAGGTCTTTGGCAACCTCATCGCCAATGCAATCTCCTTCAGCCCTGTGGACGAGGAGATTCATCTTGCAGTTCGGCGTGAAGGCGCTTGGATCTTCGTCACGGTCGATGATCGTGGACCAGGCATACCGGCCGGCAAGGAGGAAGACATTTTCAACCGCTTCTATAGCGAACGTCCGGCGGGCGAGAAGTTCGGGATCCACTCTGGCCTCGGCCTCTCCATCGCGAGGCAGATCGTTGAGGCTCACAAGGGTAGTATTAGCGCCAGCAATCGACCGGAAGGCGGCGCCCGCTTCACGGTGAAGCTGCCCGCGGCCGTTTGATGTCCCAGGAGCAGATGATGGAACGCCTGCACGCCACCTGTGTAGCTCTCCCCACACCGTCAGGGCCGCTTGCGCTGTTGCTTCGAGGCCCCTCTGGCACGGGCAAGTCTGGCCTCGCCCTTCGCCTCATCGATGAAGGGGGGTGGCTGGTAGCCGACGATCAAGTGGAGATCGTGCGACGAGGCGAAAGGCTGGTGGCCCGCCCGCCCGCTACCCTCAGCGGCGTGATGGAAATTCGCGGCTTTGGCCTAGTCGAGGTTCCCCACCTGCCTGAGGCCCCTCTTGGGTTTGCCGTGGACCTCCTTTCCCGGGACGCCGTGGATCGCCTGCCGGAGGAACGCCATCTGGAGGTGCTGGACCTGCAGCTACCGCTCCTGCAACTGGATCCTGATGCCGCCGCAACGACGGCAACCTTGCGGCTCGCAGCTCGATCGCGGGCCGCAGCCTTGCCACCTGCTACGGCCGCGGCCGACACTGACGCCCCAAAAGACGAGCAGCAAGCGGCCTCTCCCCTGCTTCTCGTGACCGGGCTATCCGGCGCCGGCCGCTCCACCGCCTTGAAGAGCCTGGAAGATCTGGGCTGGGAATCCATCGATAACCTGCCGCTGACCCTGCTCGACGGGGTGCTGGGCGCCAACCCTCAGCGGCAGCCCCTGGCCGTGGGTATCGATACGCGCACCCTCGACTTCTCGATTCTCCTGTTCCAACGCCAGGCGGAGCGACTGCGCGCCGATCCCCGCATTCAGTTCGACCTGCTGTTCCTGGATTGTGACGATCAGGTGCTCCAGCAACGCTATACCGCCACACGCCGCCCCCATCCTCTGGCGCTCAACAAGCCGCTGGCCGACGGTGTCGCGGCCGAGCGCGCCCTGCTCGAACCCCTGCGCTTGATCGCCGATCACGTGCTGGACACCAGCGACCTGCCGCCGGTCGAACTGCGGCGCCTGCTGGCTGCGAAGCTGCCGATCGATCGATCGGCCGGCATGCAGCTGTTCGTGCTTTCCTTCTCCTACCGCTTCGGGCTGCCGCGGGAGGCGGATCTCGTCTTCGACATGCGCTTTCTCGACAACCCGCATTGGGAACAGGAACTCCGCGGCCTCACGGGCCGTGACGCACCGGTTCAGGAGTATCTGGCCGCCGATCCCTCTTATGAACCCTTCATGACTGGACTCTTCGGTCTACTTGCGCCCTTGTTGGAACGTTACCAGGCGGGTGGGAAAAGCTATCTTACCATTGCTATCGGTTGTACAGGCGGCCAGCATCGCTCGGTCGCGGCCGCGGAACGTTTGGCGGCTTGGTTGCGGGAGCAGGGGTGGCCAGCGGGTCTAACGCACAGGGAGCTGGAGCGCACGGCGGCCACTTCCTCAGCCCATCGAGCCACATCTCTTCCCGGCTCAGGTGGCTAGCTGCAGCAAAGATCGCTGGCCCGAACTTCCCCGCGCGAGTAGTGGTGGCTTAGATCCAAAAGGATAGGCATATGATCGGTCTCGTTCTGGTCACCCACGGCAAGCTGGCAACAGAGTTTGTCGCCGCAATGGAACACGTCGTGGGCCCACAGCCGAATACGGTCTCGGTCTGCATTGGTCCGGATGACGATATGGAACAGCGGCGACAGGAGATCATTGACGGCATACAAGAAGTGGAAAACGGCGCTGGCGTCGTCATCCTGACCGACATGTTCGGCGGCACCCCGTCCAACCTCGCCATCTCGGTGCTCGATCAGGGACGGGTGGAGGTGATTGCCGGGATCAACCTGCCAATGCTGATCAAGCTCGCTCAGGTCAGGGAGCGGGAACGCTTGGCAACTGCGGTGTTGCAGGCGCAGGAAGCTGGTCGCAAGTATATCAGCGTCGCGTCGCAACTCCTGAGGGATGAAGTGAATCGGTGATGACTACGACCGTAAGCGAAAGCGGTGCCCGGCCCCCGGCTGTTCGGCGCGTCGTAGTATGCAACCGCAAGGGTCTGCACGCGCGCGCGGCCGCCAAGTTCGTGAAGCTTGCCGGGGAATTCACCGCCGACATTACGGTGGTGCGTCGTGACCAGGAGGTGCCTGGCGGCTCCATCATGGGCTTGATGATGCTCGCCGCCGGGCCGGGCTGCGAGATCGAGTTGCGCGCTGTGGGATCGGATGCTGAGGCTGCGCTGGACGCCCTGGCCCAGCTCGTGCAGCGCAAGTTCGATGAAGACTAAGGCAAATCCCAATGAGAACGCCGGCCAGCCTACGGAAATTCGGCTGCGCGGTCTTGGCGTTTCCCCAGGGGTGGCTGTAGGTGCAATCCATCTGCGGGACGCCAGCGCCGTCCCGATTCCTGAGTATCTGATCTCCGCTTCCCAGGTCCCGCGCGAGATCAATCGCTTCGACACGGCGGTCAGCGCAGCGGAAAAGCAACTGGCCAAGCTGAGGGAAAAGGCGGCCAGCGTTCATGGCGCTTCGGCAGAGGAGCTCTTCTTTCTTCTTGAGGCTCATTCCCAGATGCTGCGCTCCGGCCAGCTCCGCGAGGGGGTGGAACGCCGGGTGCGAGAGGAGCGGCAGAATGCAGAAGCTGCCCTCGCCGCCGAGATCGAGCAGATCCTTACCATCTTCGATGCCATTGACGACCCCTATCTGCGCTCGCGGGGAGATGAGGTCCGCCAGGTTGGCCAGCGCATCCTGCGCCATCTTACCGATCGGGCCTACCAGGGCTTCGATCGCCTGTCGCGCAATTCCCTCGTCATCGCCGAAGAGGTGACACCCGCAGATACCGCGCTTATGGACCCCAAGCGGGTTATCGGTTTCGCAAGCGTCCTCGGCGGAGCGGAGGGGCACACGGCGGTGATGGCCCGTTCCCTGGGTCTGCCAGCGGTACTGGGGGTCCCCGAGCTGCTTCGCCACGGCCGAAGCGGCGCGATGATGATCATTGATGGCGACGAAGGCCTGGTGATCATCGATCCCTACAAGGAGACCCTGGAGCTCTACCGGCGCCGCCGCGCATCGCAGCTGCGGGCCAACCGCGCCCTGCAGCGTCTGCGGGACCTGCCTGCGGTCACCAAGGATGGGGTCAGAGTTAGCCTACAGGCCAACGTCGAGCTCCCCAGCGACGTGGAACAATGCGTCGCCGCAGGGGCCGAGGGCGTGGGGCTGCTTCGCACCGAATACCTCTTCATGAACCGCCACGACCTCCCCGATGAGGAGGAGCAGATTGCCTCTATCCGTCACATCATGCATGGCGTGGCGGATGGGCAGGTGACGGTCAGAACTTTGGATGTCGGCGGAGAAAAGATTGCTTCCGCGCTGGGTCACCATCTGGCGGAAGCGGCCAATCCTGCCTTGGGCCTGCGCGCAGTGCGCCTATCGCTACGCGTGCCCGAGTTGTTGGAGAGCCAGCTCTCCGCAGCCTTGCGGGCCAACGAGGGGAATCGCCTGCGCATCCTCCTGCCGATGATCGTCAATGTCGACGAGATCCGGCTCGTACGACGAAAGATGGAGGAAGTGACCCTTCGATTGACGTCGCAAGGCCTGATCGCAGGGGAGACCTTGCCTTCCCTCGGCGTCATGATCGAAATTCCCGGTGCTGCCCTGGCGGCAGACGCGCTGGCGCGCGAGGCGGATTTCTTCGCCATCGGCACCAACGACCTGATCATGTACACGCTGGCCATCGATCGGAGCGATGAGCGGGTAGCCTACCTCTACGACCCCCTCCATCCGGCCGTCCTGCGCCTCATTCACTTCGCCGTGGACGCCGCTCGGCGCCAGGACAAGCCCGTTTCGGTGTGCGGAGAAATGGCAGGAGATGCGCGTTACCTGCCCTTCTTCCTGGGCCTTGGCATTCGTGAACTTTCAATGCGCCCTACGGCGTTGCCGCGCATCAAGCAGCGCCTTCGACGCCTTGAAGCCGCTGCCTGCGAGGAGCTGGTAAGCCAACTCCTGAGCCAGAGCGACAGCCACGAAATCAAGCGGCTCCTGAACGAGTTCAACGGCTGAGCTTCTGCTCGCCGGCTAGAAATTGCATTCGGTTCCGCTCACCCCAAGTAGGTGGCACGCGACTTACCCTTAGAGCTCTTCTGGGCGATTGCGCGACAACCGATTACCTCGCTTGGCTCAAGGGCTAACTTGGTTTAGCTCCTCCTTCGTTCTTTTCTTTTGATGCAGCATGTCAACCAATTCAGCACCTCTTCATCTGCCCCCACCGCCGGCGCCCTGCAGCGACTGGGCCGTCTTCTTCGACGTCGACGGCTGTCTGCTTGAGATTGCCCAGCGGCCGGACGAAGTGGTGGTGGCCCCCGAACTCGTGCCCGCCCTCGCTCGGCTGCGCGAGCACCTCAATGGCGCTGTAGCACTGGTCAGTGGACGTCCAATCGCCCAGCTGGATTCTCTCTTCGCGCCCCTCCACCTGCCAGCGGCAGGTCAACATGGACTCGAGCGACGCGATGCGGCTGGCCGGCTGCTTCCTCTCGCCAGCCTGCCAGCCAATTTCACAGAGGTGGAAGCGCGGCTCGCTCTTTTCACGGAGCGTCATCCCGGCACCTTGCTAGAACGAAAGTCTCGTGGCCTGGCCTTGCACTTCCGCGGCGCTCCCGAGTGTGGTGAGGAGGCGCAACGGCTCGCACTGGCGCTGGCTGAACGGACCGCCCCTCCCCTCGTGGCAGTTCCGGGAAAGGCCGTCATCGAGCTGCGCACCCCCGGCTCCAACAAGGGAAAGGCAATCGAGGAGTTCCTGAAGGAACCGCCCTTTGCAGGCCGCGTTCCGGTCTTCTTGGGCGATGATGTGACCGATGAGGACGGCTTCGCGACGGTCAACCGCTATGGGGGACATTCCATCCTGGTGGGACGGCGACCGACCCAGGCGCGCTGGGCCCTGCCCGATGTAGCCGCTGTACACCACTGGTTATCCACAACAGCTGTCCAGTAGTTTTAGGAGAAAGCCTTGCCTGCGGGATTTCGTCCCAACCTCGATCTTGCCGTCATCGGCAACTGTTCGATCGGCGCTCTTGTCGATCAGGGTGGCCGCATCGTCTGGGCCTGCCTTCCAGCTTTCGACGGCGACCCTTGGTTCAGCGCTCTCCTGGGCGGGGAACACCCGGAAGAAGGCTACTTCGGCATCGAACTGAAGGGCCTTCAGCGGACCGAGCAGGAGTACCGCCGGAACTCGGCCGTTCTTGTGACGCGGCTCTACGCTGAAGATGGCAGCGCCATCGAGATCACCGATTGCATTCCGCGCAGCAAGCTCTTCGGCCGGACCTTCCGCCCCACGATGATCGTGCGGCGGATACGCCCGATCAGCGGGACGCCGCAGATCCGCGTGATCCTGCGTCCCACCAACAACTACGGTAAGGACCGACCCCAGGTCACACGCGGCAGCAACCACGCGCGCTATGTCGGGACCGACATGACGCTGCGGCTCTATTCCACCGCACCCCTGGCCTACGTTCTGGCGGAACGATGGTTCCTGCTCCAGGACGATGAGTTTCTGATTCTAGGGCCTGACGAGAGCCTGACCGAGCCGGTAGAAGCGGCAGCCAGCCGCCTGATCAGTGAAGCGGACGCCTATTGGCGTGACTGGGTCCGATCGCTTTCCATCCCCTTTGAATGGCAAGAGGAGGTCATTCGCGCAGCTATCACCCTCAAGCTCTGCACCTACGAGGAAACCGGCGGGCTGGTCGCCGCGCTCACTACCTCAATTCCCGAGGCGCCCGGATCGGAACGGAATTGGGACTACCGCTACTGCTGGCTGCGCGATTCCTACTTTGTCGTCAATGCCCTCAATCAACTGGGTGCGACCCGCACGATGGAGGGATACCTGCGCTACATCATGAACATCGCCTCTGCGGCGCCGGATGGATATCTGCAGCCCGTCTTCGGTCTGGATCTGGAGCAGCGGATCGAAGAGCGCGAAATAGCGGCACTGCCGGGCTACCGGAACATGGGGCCTGTCCGTGTGGGCAACCAGGCCTACACCCAGGTGCAGAACGATGGCTACGGCAGCATTATCCTGGCGGCGACCCGCGTATTCTTTGATCAGCGACTGATGGCGCCCGGCTCGCTGCAGCTCTTCCAGCTATTGGAGGAGATCGGCGAGCAAGCGGTGAAGCGTTTCGATAGTCCTGATGCCGGGCCATGGGAATATCGCAGCCGCCAGATGGTGCATACCTACTCCACCTTGCTCTGCTGGGCTGCCTGCGACCGCCTGTCGCGCATCGCGCGCCACCTGGGCCAGGCGCAGCGGGCCAGCCACTGGCGCGAGGAGGCGGATCGCATTAAGGAGGTGATCCTCCAGCGCGCCTGGAACGAGCGGCTGAACAGCTTCGTTGCCACTTTTGAAGGTGAACACCTGGATGCCAGCCTGCTGCTGATGCAGGAGTTGGGCTTCCTCGATCCCATGGATCCGCGCTATCTTGGAACAGTAGCCGCTGTCGAGCGCTTTCTGCTGAAGGAGGGCTACCTGTTGCGTTATCACGCGGCCGATGATTTTGGGGTTCCCGAGGTAGCCTTTACCATCTGTTCCTTCTGGTACGTGGATGCGCTCACAGCGACAGGGCGACATGACGAAGCGCGGGAGCTTTTTGAGAAGCTGCTGGCTCGGCGCAATCACGTCGGCCTCCTCTCGGAAGATCTCCATCCCGGAACGGGTGAGCTGTGGGGGAACTTTCCTCAGACCTACTCTCTGGTCGGCATCATCCACTCGGCGATGCGCTTGAGCCAAAGCTGGGAGGCCTGGGGATGAGGCGGCTCCTCCTCCTCTCCAACCGCGTCAGCCCCATTCAGACCACCGGCGCGAACCGCGGCGCCACCGGCGGCCTGGCGGTGGCCATCCATGATGCCCTAACGGAAAGCCAGGGCGTTTGGTTCGGTTGGAGTGGCAAGGTGCTGGAAGAGGTGTCCGAGCGTGTTCCGCAGCAGCAGCGGCAGGAAAACTACGAGCTCAGCACCATCGACCTGACGGAGGAGGAACACCGGGCCTACTACAACGGCTATTCGAATGGCGTGCTCTGGCCAGTGCTGCACTATCGGCCAGACCTGATGGATTATCACAGCAGCCACTTCGAGGCTTACCGGCGCGTCAACGAGCTCTTCGCCGACCATCTGGTCAGCCAGGTGCGTAGCGACGATGTGATCTGGATACACGACTACCACTTGATGCTGGCCGCACCGGCGCTGCGCAAGCGGGGGGTAAACAACCCGATCGGCTTCTTCCTCCACACCCCGCTGCCTCCGCCCGAGGTCTTCACGGCACTGCCGAACCATGCTGAGCTCATGGCCGGGCTTTGCCACTGTGATCTGGTCGGCTTCCAGACCCCGACGGACCTACGTGCCTTTTTGGACTATGTTGCCTTCGAGGCGCGCGGTCGGGTGCTCGACGGCGAACATATCGAGGCCTTTGGTCGACGCCTGAGGGCGGGCAGCTTTCCCATTTCAATCGATCCCGACAGTTTCGGACAGGCGGCCGAAGCCGTTCGCAACGAAGCGCGCCGACGCCTGCTGACAAGCCTGGACGGCCGTCGCCTGCTGCTCGGCGTCGATCGCCTGGACTACAGCAAGGGGTTGCCGCAGCGCTTCCTGGCCTACGAACACCTGCTCGACTGCTATTCGGAATATCGCCGGCGCGTAACGCTGCTGCAGATCGCCCCCCATTCACGCTCGGATGTTCCGGAGTACATCGCGATCCGGCGCCGGCTCGAAGAGCTCAGCGGGCACATCAACGGGCGCTTTACCGAATTGGATTGGGTGCCGCTGCGCTACGTCAACCGCGGCCTTTCGCGAAGCGCCCTGGCCGGCGTGCTGCGCATCGCCAGCGTCGCCCTCGTCACACCCTTACGCGACGGCATGAACCTGGTGGCCAAGGAGTATGTGGCCGCCCAGGATGAGGAAGATCCCGGCGTTCTGGTGCTGTCCCGCTTCGCCGGGGCTGCCCATGAGCTGGAAGCAGCGCTGATCGTAAACCCTCTGGACTATGAAGCGACCGGAGAGACCCTGCATCAAGCCCTTTCCATGAGCCTGGAAGAGCGGCGCGAACGCTGGCGGTCGATGATGGAGGTGATCCGAGCGCAGGATGTCACGCACTGGTGGCGCAGCTTCGTGGGCGCTCTGGCGCAGGATGCCTGGAGGGCGTGATAGACCATGGCGGCGGGACTTGGTGACACGAACGCGCCCTGGCTGGTTGCCGATATCGGGGGCACCAACGCCCGCTTCGCCATCTATGATCCAACCAGCCAGCCGGCCGCAGTACCTTTGGCGGCAGGACGCCTGAAGACGGCAGACTACCCCGGCCCCGCCGAGTGTACGCGCACCTTCCTGCACGCCCACTGGAAGGAACAGCCTATCAGCCGCGCGGCGCTGGCAATCGCCGCACCGGTCACCGGCGACGTGGTGTCGCTGACCAACGCAGACTGGCGCTTCTCGATCCAGCAGCTGCGGCAGGATCTCGCGCTGAATCACCTTGAAGTGATCAACGACTTCGCGGCCCTCGCCCATGCCCTACCACTTCTCGAGAAGGATGACCGGGTCTCCCTGGGGCCCGAGCGGCCGGCCGAAAAGGGACAGCCCATGGTCGTTATCGGACCCGGAACCGGCCTGGGTGCGGCGGCAGTACTTCCACACGAAAACCACGGTTGGGCAGTGGTCGCGGGCGAAGGCGGCCACACGACCGCCGCCGCGCGCTGCGACCGGGAAGCGGCTGTTCTCGCGCACCTTCGTCGGGAAAACCGTCACGTCTCCTATGAAAGGGTCGCGAGCGGTCCCGGGCTTCTTGAGCTGTCCCGCGCCATCGCAGAGATCGAAGGTGCCCCTTTTTCCTATCGAACGCCCGCGGAGGTGGCCGCGGGAGCGCGAAAGGGCGACGCCACTTGCCGGGAGGCCCTTGCGCTTTTCCAGGGCTTCCTCGCAAACTTTGCCGGCGACATGGCGCTGATCATCGGCGCGCGTGGGGGCATCTACCTCGGGGGTGGCGTGCTCGCTCACCTCGAAGGTCTCTTTGACCCTGACGCCTTCCGCGCCCGCATGGAGGACAAGGGTCGCTTTCGCGACTACCTCGAGCGGATCCCTCTATGGCAACTTCGCCGCCAGGACGCAGCCTTCCTCGGGCTGCGCCGTCTCCTGAGCGAGAAGGCGGAGAACGACGCCGCCGCTCCCTGAACCTCCAGGCCTCAGAACCTGATCCGCAACCCGGCACGTGCTGTGTGATCGTGCTGGCGGTTGGAGATGTAGGCATCATAAGCGCCGAAGGCTTCAACGCCGCCGCCGACCCCGATGTCTAGCCCCACTCCGAGAAGGGCCGCATCCTTGCTGCGCTTCGCACCGGAGACGGTAAAGCGCTCGCCCCCCGCAGCAAAGGCAAGATCCGCATCGCTGCTGGAGCCAGTCACCCGATGCTCCCATCCCAGCGTGGCGAAGGGTTTCAGCCGAAGGTCGCTCTCGAGTTCGAAGGTCTCGCTAACTTGCACGCCCAGAGTCGTGTGCACGGTGGAGCTCCGATCCTTGGCGACCTCAAGATTGGCATCACCGGCCCCACTCTCCCGATAACTTTCGGTCCGGCTGTGCTGGAAGCTCATGCCGGCGAAAGGTTCGAGCGCCAGGCTCTCCAGTTGGAAACGGTGACCCACTTCAGCGAAAACCTGAGCAGACCAGCCGTCGTAGTCAGCCGTGGCTTGCCTGTTCCCCGAAGGCAGCCGCACCGTGCGCTCACTCTCGAGGTCGTGCCAGCCGAAGCTGGCGCCGCCGCGAAGTCGCCAGCCGCCACTGCGCCACAGGCCATAGGTGGAGAGGGAGTAGGTATCGGCCTCCACCCGACTCGCCCGGTCGTCGATCTTCGCCTTGTCGCTTTGATAGCCCAGGGCCATGCCCATACCGAAGGTTTCGGAGAAGAGCATTTCCGCGCCGATCAGGCCGCCCCAGCTGTCCGTGCGGGTGTCCGCAGCATTGCCATCTCCCTCCAGGGTGCCGGTGCCGGCGTATAGCTCGATCCAGGCCGCAGGACCGTTTCCACCATCTGCCGCGGTGGGAGCCGCTACTGGATCGGCATCGGAGACCGCCAGCGCCGCAAGGCTATTTGCCTGAAGCTCACTGCCACCGCTGCTGCCAGAGAAGCCGGACATGCGCTTGCTGATCTGGCTCCGCAGACGGCGGCCAATGTCCAGCGGCATGGCGTTTGCCGTCGCATGAACTTCACCTGAAAGCGTATCGTAGGCTTCGCGGGCCTCCTCTTCCGTCATCCAGACAAGCTGCCTGTAAAGCGAGTCCTCCTGTCCGGGCCCGAGAGACTCAAGCGCCCTGGCCACAGCACGCTGGTTTCGCGAACGCGCGGCTTTATCGAAGGAGGTGTCGCTGCGGCCAACATGCAACGTCAGTTGCTTGCGATCCTCTTCGGGGGTAACCCGCAGGGCGAGGAAGGGAAGGTCGAGGTCGACACTGCCGAAAGTGCCATCGATCTCCTCCGACGAGGAGAAGATTGAATACTGCTGGTTCAGCGGATAGTCGTCGGGAGCACGCTCGACAGCGAGCACCGCCTCTTGCTCCACAACAGCCTTGCCTTCGACCCTGATGTGATCGGACTCACCCGCCGAGTTGATATCGACAAGGTAGAGGCTGCCGTCTTCAAGATGCAGATCGCCCTCGATGGTGGTGTGCTGGATCTCTTCAAACCCGGGCGCGAGAAGACCGCGGTTACGGACTGTCCCCTCCCCCAGACGAACCAGCGAGCCGGGCGCAAAGATGCCGTTGGCCTCGTTCAGGATTGCGTTCTCGCCGCCACCCAAGTCCAAACCGCCCACCAGCATGCCGTGATTGACGACCCTTTCGTTCTGGTCCCCGCCGCTGACCGTCAAGTCGCCGTGGGAGATCAAAAGCCCCTTGTTGAGCAGCTTATTGTCCTCGCCATCGAGGAACTCCACCGCCGGCCCTTCGAGGGCCAGAACGACGCCGTTTTCGCCGATCTCAATCTCGATATCGCCAGCCGGCTGAGCTTCCAGGTCCTCCCACCAGTCGCCGGAAACAGAAGAAGCGCTGATGCCGCTGCGGGCGAAGATGAGCCCGTCGTTCACAATATCGATCCGCGGGCCCGCAGCGGTCTCAGCTTCGACCGCCCCTGATAGATCAAGATAAAGGTTTGAGTGGGCGATGATGCCCCAGCCTTCTTCCGCAAACACGCGGCCATCATGACTATTGTAGATATGCACTGCAGCGACATCGGGGCCAATGTCGACCTGGGCAGCACGCTCGACGCCCTCCCCAAGCTGTTCGGCGTTGAGCAAGACCCTCACATTGGCGTCGGCTACAAGGCCGTCGGTTCCTGCTGTCACCTCACCGCTATTCACGATATCTACCGTCCCGGCCTTCGCACCCAGAGAGAGATCCACAAGCTGCGAGCCTGAAGCGGTGGACGCAACCGACTGAACGACGCCCACGTCAACGCTAAGAGCTGAACCGGCGTGGATGCCTGCCCAGCCGGAGGCAACATCTCCGCTATTGTGAACATCCACCGCAGCCGCAGCCTCGCCTACCGCCAGCTTTACCGTTTGCGAAGCGATAGCGGCCGATTCCACGGACTGCCGAATGTTCATCCCGACCATGACCAAGGAGCCGGGATCTATTCCTACCTCCTGTGCTCGAATGCTCCCGCTATTGCGGATGCTCACCGAGCCTGTGCCGGTCCAGTCAGCGCCCTCTACCTGCTGGTCGATAACCGCCCTGGCCGAGGAGTCGGCGACATATTCCTGCAGCACGGAACTCCCCCCATCGAGGTAATTCCAAGCGCTAATACCGAACCAGTCAGCACGAATATCACCTTGGTTCGCGATTTCGATCGCGCCTAAGAAGCTATTATCCCCTTCAAGATGTTTCTGGCTGGCCTGATTCGTCTGACTGACGTGCGTCAGGGCATCACCGGGGGCGCGGTTGCGCTGCTTCAAGATCTGGGTGGTATCAGCCAGCTGATCGACGATGCTGTAGCCGTAAATCCCGTCCCAGCCCGATCTGATCTCGCCACTATTCTCGACCATGATAGAACCGGCATGGCGAGCCGTGCTTCCGGTGACCAGCTGCTCCGCCTCGTTCGTTTGGGCTGCAGGCGGCCAACTACCCTCCCGCAAACTGGCATCCTGCCCGACTTGCCTGTGAATGCGATTATGCTGAGTCAGGTGCTGCTGTGCGCTATCCCGCGTTTCCACCACGTTGCCAACGGATACACCATCTTCCCCGGCTCGGATGCGGCCGCTGGTATTGACCTCGACCCGCCCCGCACCTGTCCAGTCGCCGCCGTGCGCGCGCTGATCACCCTTGTTGATCTGTGTCAGGCTCCGTCCGCGTTCAGCACCAGCATCGGCAAGAACCGGCGCAACCTCTACCAAGGGTGCCGGCTGGTGGGCCTTGTTCCGCTGCTTGAGGTGTTGATCCACATGGGTGGAAAGCTTGACGTAGTTGTCTACGCCAATTCCGTATTCCTTTGCGCGGATCTCTCCGCTGTTGTCGATCAACCGTCCGCTCAGGTTGAAGCCGCTGCTGCCTCCGGCAATCTGCCGCGCGTCATTCTCCTGATCGGCCCTTTGCGGGAGGAGGCTGTCGCCATCGGCCGTCTGATCCAAAGCCAGCGTCCGCCCCTTTTGCCGCGCAATGTTGCGCTGATCGGCGGTCTGCGCCGTCTTTTCAATAAGAGTGAAAAAACTTTCCGCGACAGCACCCGAACGACCCGCCGTGATCCAGCCACTGTTGTCGATTTCGATGCGACCGACGCCGCTCCAGTCGCTGCCATAAAAGCGCTGTTGGATCCCATTGGACTGCCGCAGAAGCTGTCCCCCCTCGGCAGCATCCTGGTCAGATGGCGAAGCGGGCGCCACCTGCGTAGCCCTGTTTCCTTGCCTCGCACCCTGATTCGAGCCCGTGGCAAGGTGGATATCGCTGCGGGCTTCGACCCCCTCTAGGCCAGCACGAAGCTCTCCCTCGTTATCGACCTCCAGACTGCCGAAAGGACGCCCGACCATGCCATCGGAGTACTGCCGAACGTCATTATCCTGCGTCAGGTCCTGTGGGATGAGGCCGATACTCTCGATCTCCATGTCTCTCCAGGGCTGTTGCCGCGCGACATTGCCTTGACGCACCGTCTGCCCGATCGCCTTGTCAACCGAAAGCGCGTTTACTGCGACTATCGCTCTGCCATCAGCAAGAATCCGTCCCCTATTGCTGACGTCGACTTGCCCGGCGCCCTCCCAGCCGCTGCTTATGCCGTTATGATGGACCTTGTTCGCTTGCCGAAGCGTGACGGAATTGGGGACTTCGCCTGAGGCGCTTGACTGCAGCGCGGCATTCCCCTGTGCCAGGTCGCTTGTTCCGTCAGCAGAGTACTCGGCCAGACTCCTGGCATCGACCCCGTTTCTGCCGGCATCGATCTCTCCCGAGTTCTCAACCTCCATGCGCCCGGCGTCTTGTCCGGGGTTGCTGACAATGAACTGGCTGGCGGTGTTGCTCTGTCGAAGCTCGCCTTCCCCTGGGGAATCGCTGCCGGTGCTATCCTGTTCTGCGGCATTGCCTTGGCGAAGCCTCTGATGCACTTGATCGACACGGACAACCGTGCTTCTGCCGTTTACCCCATCCTTGGCGGCACCAATGGTCCCGACATTGTCGACCTTCAACGCGCCGACGGCCTCCCTAGGTTCGAACCACACAAGCTGGGTGGCCTCATTCGTCTGTGAGGGCGCCTGCGCGGATCTCTGGGCTGAAGCGGTGTCTTGGTCTTGTAATGCATCGCTGCCTGGGCCGTATTGCTCTGTAGCGTTGCCCTGAGCCATAAGCTGAAAGCTCTGAGTCTTGAGCAGAGACTGGGCTTTGGCCGCAATGCCGTTCGCCCCGGCTTCGACGCTGCCATTGTTCTCCACTTCGACGGAGCCGGTTAGCGACCACTTCTCACCCAAGATTTCCTGCGTGGCCTTGTTCTGCTGGTCGATCACCAGATCCTGGTCGGAAGCTTCCTCTTCACCGTCTTTGCCCTGAACGGCGGCGTTCCCCTGAGCAAGCGCCTGAAGTGTGAAGGTGTGAGAGAGCGCCTTGCCGCTCCCGGCAATACCGGCAGCCTCCGTCAGAATCAGGCCGTTGTTGCGCAGTGTAAGGGTGCCGGCACGCTGCCAATCGCCACCCATGACACCTTGAGCAGCGTCATTTCTCTCACTATTGGCCTGGCGGATGAACTGGCCCCGCCAAGAGATCAGTCCTGCTTTGCTTCGCCCCACCAGGCCGCTGCCCGGCGCTGAAGCAAGCTCATCGTTTATGATCGTGAGGTATTCGCCGTCCCAGCTAGGCCTTGTCGATTCCTGGATCGGCCCGGAGCCCGCCTGGATGTCAAGATCCCAGAGCAGCCACCCATCCTGTTCCTCGGCAGCAACTTCGACTGCCGCTACTGCTGCGACGATCATTGCGGCCGACGCCAGCAGTTGATGGCGTCTTGCTCCGCCACACGCCGCGCACTTCGCGCGATAGACGTATCCCCCCACAAACACCCCCTTAGGTAGTCTATTGCGCCCTTCTTATCGGACGCTTCTCAGCTACGTCAATCCTTGCCAAGCGCCGACCAAACCGGGGCTCCTGTAGAAGAAGTTGCATTTTAAATACTGATTATGCATCCTGATCCGGCATTCTGGTGAATCCGTTCCCCTTCACCCCTGAACAAGGAGGCATCTCATGCTCAGGCGCGCAACGGTCCCGATCTTGGCCGCAGCTATGCTTTTCGCGTCCCCCGCTCTGGCCCAGGATGATATGGCTGGGGATAGCAGCGACTGGTTGCCAAGCCTGATCACGCAAACACCGGCCGAAGGCTTTGACCTGGCGGTCTCCATGGCGCGCAAGGCCGTGACCACGACCCAGACCGACAAAACCATCCTGCATGCGCTGCGCCCCAACTACTCCCACGATCCTCAAAGCCTGATCGACGTTTCCGGCGTGGTTGGGATTTACTTTGGGACCGTAGCGGCCGCCAACGACTACTGGCGCGACTAGAGTGAGACTGACTTGACTGGCGGCCGCCGCGAACAGCCCCTCGCCTGCGCCAGGCAGGGCGGAGCGAGCAGGATCGACGTGGTCTACTGGCGTCGGACCGACGTCATCGGGTTGGAACGCCTCGTCCTGGAGGCTTCGGCAGAGGCCGTCGTGGCAAATTCCACTGTAATTTGCGTTGAGGACGCTGGTTTACAGATCGACTACCGCTGGCACTTGACCCCCGCTTGGCAAACACTGTCGCTCGAGGTGGAAAAACAGGGTCCCAAGGACAGGAGCGGGCTTCTACTGCAACGCTGGGGCACCGGGTGGAAGGTGAATGGCGATCCGCGCCCGGATCTCGATGCCGCGGAAGAGCCCGACCTTTCTATCACGCCCTTCTGCAACAGCCTGCCGATCCGCCGGCTGATGCGAGAGCGCCTCTCGACCTTGACGCTCGACACCTGCTACGTGGACGCGGCCTCGATGACGGTAAGTCGCTCAAAACAGCACTACGTCCAGCTCACACTCACTTTGCTGCGCTACATCGATCTGGGTGCGGCAGCGGGATTTGAGGCCGATCTGGAAATTGATGAGAGCGGCTTGCTTACGCGCTACCAAGGGCTCTTTGAGCGGATTGCGCCAGAGTAGGCACAAAGCGCCGCGCACTACTCAGACTTCGTGCCTCACCCCAAAGACGCTGCGGTAAGTGCAGCGCGCCTTTCCGCGGAACGGTCCCAGAGGTTGGGGACAGCCGAGGAGGAATAGCCTGATACAAAGGGCTTTTCCCTACCAGTGGCAGGGTCGAAAACCGCTCGAGCGACGCCTCCGATGTTCGCGCCATAGACATGAATGCTCACTGAGGTCCGTCCGGCCTCGTTGTTCGAAACCTCATGAATGTCGCCGATGGATGGCGAAACGGCATCGATCTCGCCCTGATGAAGCACTTCGCGCGAACCGACCTGCTCCAGCGCTCCGGAGGCGCTGCGCTGGAAGCGGGTGCTGGCTTCCGATCCGCGCAGGACGCCGATCAGGCCCCAGACCGTATGATTATGAACCGGGGTCTTCTGGCCAGGTCCCCAAACGAAGCTAACGACTGAAAAGCGTTCCAAGGGATCGCAATGGAGCAGATACTGCTGATAGTGGTCCGGATGCGGCTGCGCATAGTCGTCCGGCAGCCAGCTGTCCTCCTCTAGCAAGCGCGACAGAATCGCCCTGCCCTCCTTCAGAACTAGCGCCTCTTCCGGGTTTCGCTCGATCAGCTGGGTAAAGGCGACGACGAAGCGGCGCAAGGGAGCAAGGCTGGTAGCTGGCGCACCCACGGAGTCCTCTCCTATCTGGTCAGGCACAAACGCTTGGCTTGACCTCTAATGTAGCATCCTCGCTTGCGGAAGGTGGCAGCTGTTGCGCAGAGCGAGCCCGCGCCACGAAGGTCGTCAGCACGCCGACATCCCCCACGTAGTTGGCCAGCATCAAAACAAGCCTGGCATTTAGGGCCGCGCTTTCTTCCCGGCTCAGGCCACGGTGAGCCTGAACAAGCGCCTCATAGAAGTCATCGCCCCCAGGTCCGAGGCGATCCGCAAACCACTCCTCCATCACGTCCCCCTTGTAAGTTCTGCTGCCACCGCAGCTCGGACAAGCGAAGGGTCGGGCGTCCGGAAAGTGGCGCAAACATGCTGATCTGGTCGGAAGAGATAGGAAAGGCCCTGGCCATAGCGCGCCAGCGCATAGCCTTCACGATCGACGAGACCGCGGCCTCTGGTGCCAACCTGCAACTGCTTGATTCCGGGGATGGCAGGCACTGCCTCATCACCGAAGGTCACCAGTGTGAAGCCGCCTCCCAGATGGTTCAGCAGCCAGGTCGGCTGTCCCCCTCGTTCCAGCGGAGCATCGAGCGCCACCCTGCCCGGTGCCAGCGGCGCATCTTCGGCATGGCTCTCTGGCCCATAAAAACCTTCAAGCGAACAAGGAAGCGATAGACGCCCGGAATTGATGAGGCGCCGCGCGAAAGGCATGTCAGTCGAAAGGTCAAAAACAGCGCGGCGCAGCAGCTCTTCCATTTCCGATGAAGGCGTCATGAAGGAGGTGGTACGCAGGGAGTTACGGATGTTCTCGTCAGCGCCGTACAGGCGTTCGTCGTTGTAGACTTCGAGAAGGCTTTGCGGCGCCTCCCCCCTGATCAGGGCAGCCAGGCGCCAGCCCAGTGCGTCCACATCCTGGATTCCCCCATTTCCGCCGCGAGCGCCGAAAGGGGAGACCACGTGCGCGCTATCGCCCGCAAAGATCACCCTTCCATGGACGAAGCGGTCCAGCCGACTGCATTGGAAACTGTAGACGGAAACGGTGTCGATCTCGAAGGGACGCTCGCCCACGATCGCCTTGATCCGGGGCACAACCTTCTCGTGTCTGGTTTCTTCCTGCGGATCCGCCCCAGGACCCAAATGCAGATCGATGCGGTAGAGGTCGTCGGGTTGCTTGTGCAGCAGTGCCGATTGTCCGCTGTGAAATGTGGGCTCGAACCAGAAGCGGCGATCCGCTGGAAAATCGGCCTGCATCTCGATGTCGGCGATCAGGAAGCGCTCCTCGAAACGCCGCCCCTTCAGATCGAGATCAAGCAGGCCACGAAGGGTGGATCTGGCCCCATCGCAGGCCACCACATAGGCTGCCTCTAGATCATACGGCCCATCCGGTGTCTCGACATGTAAACGGACGTGATCCGGCTTGGTCTCGACCCCCGTGACCCTGTTTAGAAAGCGCAGTTGGATTAGCTCGGGAAACTGCCGCACTCGATCGACTAGATACTCCTCGACGTAATACTGCTGCAAATTGATGAAAGCGGGCATCTTGTGCGCTGCTTCCGGCTGCAGATCGAAGGAGTAGAGCTCCCTGTCGCGGTGATAGACACGGCCGATCTTCCAGGTAACGCCCTTCGCCAGCATGCGATCGCCGACGCCCAACCTGTCAAAGATTTCCAGCGTGCGTTTCGCCCAGCAGATGGCCCGGGATCCGCGCGAAACCATGTCGTTGTCATCGAGCAGAACTGATGAAATGCCCTGCAACGCCAGATCGATGGCAAGCGCCAGGCCGATCGGCCCAGCCCCAACGATCGCCACGCTATAGCGGCCTGGGCCCGCGCCAGAGAGTTCCGGCGGCGCAAGATATCCCAATCGCTTGTACTGGTAGCGCGCCATGCTCCTCCCCCTTGGAGCAAGCCTCGATTAAGGCGAGCCGCGAGTTGTCTCACCTCTTATAGTAGAGTAGCCGGCCTGAATGCAATGCGTTCTACTGTTTTGGATTTGAGCAAGTGCGCGTTATGCGGGCGTCTCGATCCGTCGGGACCAGTCTTCTGTCTGACCACTCGACAGTCGCTTCTCTGCAAGCTGTCGCCAGCTTTCCGGCAGACCGGGCAGCGCAGCAAACTCAGCCAGTGCTGCCTGGTTCAAGCAGTCGCGATACAGAAGCGTGGTGGTCCTTTGGATGGTCCAGCGCGGATTGGGGCGGGCTTCAAGATGCCCGACGTCGCCGGCTTGCAGCACGCCTGCGCGAAGAACTCTGAAATACCAGCCGCTGCGGCCGCTTTGCTGCACCAGGCGTGCCATATCCCTGCGGCCGAAGCGCAGGTTGAGCCTCCAGCACGGCTGCCGGCCCTGACTCACTTCCAGAAGGCAGCCGCCCAAGCTCCAGCGGTCACCCAGGCAAAGGTCCTCTTCGCTTAGGCCTCCCACCACCAGGTTCTCGCCGAAGGCGCCAGGGCGAAAAAGCTCTGCCTGTTCCGGCAATTCGCCGGCCCATGCGGCATAGTGACAAGCCGGGTAGGCATGCAGCGCCTTTTCAGGGCCCCCGTGATGTCGGCGGTCGCCCTGTTCGTCCCCCTCGAGGCCGTCGGGCGTAGCCTTCAGCGCGCCCTCGACACGTTCCTTGAAAATGCCGCTCGAGACGCCTTTTGGCCCGAGCGGACGCACCTTGCCCCTGCGCAACTCAAGAAGTGTAAAGGTCGTCATGATAGGCCCTTTAGCCGGCAGGCGGTGCCTGGTCAGGGTGAAACTTTGCGGGATGACCAGGCACGATGAAGCGGGGCATCAGGCTCGGCCGCTTGGCGCACCGTCTGCGAAAAGATCGGGCCCGCGCTGATCGATGATCTGCTTGCCTTTGGTGATCGTGAAGGCTGCCGCGTCCTCGCGAGTAGCAAAGGTGTCGGCGCGTTGGAAAACGCGCTCCATCTCCCCGCCCTCTGCCTTGGTGATCACGCCAGCCACCCGCCATTGGCCATTTTGCTGTTCTGGAGCCGCGTGGATGAGGTAGCCCTGATACTCCACAGGCTCATCGCGCTGTGGCGTGGCGGGTTCGGATGATGGCGCGGAACCGCCGCCGAAAAGACGTGATAGAAAAGAAGCCATGTTGCTAGTTAATCATGCAAGGCCCTACATGAACAGCCTCTCCGACTGCGCATCCAGGCCCGCATAAAGACCCGCCACCTCCTCGGCATAGCCATTGAAGAGCTGTGTGGGCACCTCTTCCTTCGTTCCCAGCACCCTTTCCGACGCCTGCGACCAGCGTGGATGCGGCACCTCCGGATTGACGTTGGCCCAGAAGCCATACTCGTTCGCGGCGATGGCTTCCCAGAAGGTCGTCGGGCGCTGCTCCACGAAGTCGATGGCAACCACAGACTTGATGGACTTGAAGCCGTACTTCCACGGCACCACCAGGCGAAGCGGTGCGCCATTCTGAGGCGGCAGGGGCTTGCCATAGATGCCGGTCGCCATGAAAGCCAGTTCGTGCCCAGCCTCCTCCATAGTCAGCCCTTCCTGATAGGGCCAGGGATACCAGCTTGCGCGCAAGCCCCGCATGACATCAGGTTGCTCCGCCGTGGTGAAGCGGACATAGCGAGCACTACTCAATGGCTGGGCCAGCTTCAGCAGGTGTGAAAGCTGGAAGCCCGACCAGGGCACGACCATCGACCAGGCTTCAACGCAGCGAAGTCGATAAACCCGCTCCTCCAACGGAACGCGAGCCAGAAGATCGTCAATGGCGATTTCCTGAGGCTTCTCGACTGCGCCGCCGATCGCAACAGTCCAGGGCCGCAGCTTCAGCTTCGATGCCGCGGACCAGATGGTCTTGGAAGAGCCGAACTCGTAGAAATTGTTGTAGGTGGTCGCCAGGTTCTCGTCCGTAATAGCGCGGGCAACCTGAAAGGCTTCGTTACGCGGCACCGGATAAAGACCGGCCGAGGGATCATTGATCGCGGAACTGCTTTCGCCCGCAGCCGCTCCGGCAGGAGGGGCTGCCTCGCCACACCCCGCAAGCACGCCTCCGCTAAAGAGCAGGAGGGATCCAGCCCCGGCGTACTGCATGAACTGGCGGCGCTGCCGGTATATCCCTTCCGGAGTCGTCGCTGTCTCGGGTAGTTCCCAGGTCCGGCGGCGCTTGATCAACATGGCCGGTCTCCCTGTAAGGGTACGGCCTCAGGGCCCATCCAAAAGACCGTTCCAGGCGCAGAGATTATAGCAGAAGGCAGCCTGGATCGGGAGGTGCATTCCTGCCGCGCCTGGATCTTTTACATTCCGCTGGACGAGCTTTTGCTGAAAAGCTTTTGCTATAGAAGAGAAAAGCCGGCCCCACTTGAATGGAGCCGGCTAGACCTGCACCGGGTCGTCGGCGCTCCTGACCGCCTCGCGCTTCAAGGCGAAGCGGGTCGGGCCGATCTGCTGATGCCAAACGTCCTACTTGAGGTGGGAGCGGAGCATCCAGGCGGCCTTTTCGTGGGCCGCAAGCCGTTCAGTCAGCAAATCCAGCGTTGCTTCATCGTTCCCAGCTTCAGCAGTTGGGAAGACCGAGCGGATCGTCCGCGCAGTAGCTTCGTTATCCGCCACCAGCTGCTCGATCATCTTCTCCCAAGAGGGCACTCCCTCCTCTTCCGTGAGGCTGGTCCGCTCGGCAAAGGCCTTGTAGGTGCCTGGCGCCGGCTGCCCGAGCATGCGAATGCGCTCAGCGACCTCATCCACGGCTGCCGCCAACTCGGTGTACTGCTCCTCGAAAAGGTTGTGCAGCGAGGCGAAGTGGGGCCCCGTAACGTTCCAGTGGAAGTTGTGGGTCTTGAGGTAGAGCGTGTAGGTGTCCGCCAGCACCTTTCCGAGACCTTCCGCGATAGCCTTGCGATCTTCTTCAGAAATTCCCGTGTTCAGAGCCATAGGCTTTCTCCTTTTGATTTTTGCGGGCAGAACGGCCCGCCCCCGCGTGATGTTCTACTAATTGTATATGGGCTCTTCGGAGCCAGAACCAAGCACTTTTTAGAATCTTTCTAAACTGGCTCGGGGCTCCTGGATCAGTTCCACCCAAGCCAGCACGTGTCAGGCCTCTAAGGTTCCCAAAAAGGGGAAGCGCCGCCGCTATCACGCACGTCATTGCGCCACGTCCTTTCCAAAAAATCCACCTTAGAAGCCTTCATGCAGTGCCATCCAGCAGCTTCAATAACCGAACGAAACGCAACGCTCCTTGTCGAGAAGTCTCAAGCCAAGGGAGCGCCTGAGACAGGAAAGCCAGCGTGTCTGCCCTAACTTTCAGAAGCCTTCCGTTGGGTCCGACCAGCCATGGCTCCGGTGCCTTTCTCGGGTACGCCGAGTGCATCAGCCAGCCGCGCGGTGGCGCTACCCGGGCGCAAAGGCTGGGGCTGCGCCGCATCTGGTGCCCACCCAGCCATCCAGAAAATCTCGAAGGTGACCGGCAATCGTCCGTCTGCGAGGGCAAAGCGCTCCCCATAGATCTCCAATGCCCGCAGCAAGACCTCGCGTCTCAGTCCCCGCCGCGAACGCTCCACCAAGGCATTGGCCGCCCCCATACCGCGCAGCTCCGCCAGAAGCTTGAGCGGATCCCCATAGCTGACGGTCAAGGCGTCCCGGTCGGCAACCGGCAAGGCAAAGCCTGCCCGCTGCAGCAGGCCGGCCACATCGCGAAGTTGCGCAAAGGCCGAGACTCGGGGCGCCGCCCCTCCAGAGATCTCGATCTCGGCCAACATCAAGGACGATCTCAGTTCGTGCAGCGTGTCTCCGCCGATGAGGGCAGCGAGGAAAAGGCCATCCGGTTTCAGACACTGCCGGATCTGCAGCAAAGACCCCGGCAGATCGTTTACCCACTGCAGATCGAGCAAGCTGACCACAAGATCGAAACTCTGTGGCGCAAAGGGCAGCGCCTCCTCGTCGGCCGCAAGCGCCGCTTGCCCGTTGGCCGCCGCGCAGCGCGCCATCTTCGGCGAGAAATCCGCCTGGATGACGCGCTCCACACCCCGATGCGCCAGCAACCGCGGCGCCAAAGTGCCGCCGTAGCAGCCAAGATCGAGAACCAGCGGAAAGTCTCGGCGAACCTCGGCGAGGCGCTCCACCAAGCGTTCTGTCATCTCTTTGTGAAGGAAATCATGGGTGCGCCACCCTGGGGCGGCGCGATCCCTGTTCCGGCGCACGGCGCGTCGATCAAAGACCTGCATGGAATCGTTCATGGTAGGAGATATGGACCGAGGCGCGGCTGGACAAAAGCCCGAAGCCTTTGATCAGGCTCGTCCTGGCTCGTCGCTTGTGCTACGCGGCGGGCGCCGGTTTCTCGATTTGCTGTTGCCGCCGCGCTGCCTTGCCTGCGGCTGCCTGGTTCGGCTCGACGGCACGCTTTGCCTGCCCTGCTGGAGCGCGCTCCACCTCCTGGCGCCCCCGCAATGTGAAAGCTGCGGTCTGCCTTTCGAACATGAGCAGCCTCCCGGCAGCCTTTGCGGCGCTTGCCTGAGGGAAGCGCCGCCGTGGCAGCGGGCACGCGCAGCCCTCGCCTATGACGACGGCAGCAAGGGGATGATCCTGCGGTTCAAGCATGCGGATTACACTCAGGCCGCACCGACCTTCGCGCTCTGGATGGAACGTGCTGCCGGTTCGCTGTTGCATGAGGCCGATCTGATCGTGCCTGTCCCCCTGCACCGCTGGCGGCTGTTCTATCGCCGCTACAACCAGGCTGCGCTGCTGGCACAGGCCCTGGGCAAGCTAGGGCGCAAGCAGGTCATTCCGGATCTTCTCTTGCGCTACAAGCGCACGTCTTCCCAAGGTCACCTCTCGCCGCAGCAGCGCCGCCGCAATGTTGCCGGAGCCTTCAAAGTTCAGCCGCGCTGGAAACCACTGCTGCAGGAAGCACGCGTCCTGCTGGTCGATGATGTGCTGACCAGCGGTGCTACCCTCGGCGCCTGCAGCAGGACCCTGTACCGAGCAGGGGCCCGCGCCGTGGATGTCCTTACATTGGCGCGCGTCCTGCGCCCTCTGCCGCCCAAATGAGCAGGCACACCTTTCGTGCAGACGCGACCGTACTATATGGTCACAGGAGCTGTTCACGCGGACCGAGAGACCAATGCCCAAAATCGAGATCTACACCACCTTCTTTTGCCCCTTCTGCATCCGAGCAAAGCGTCTGCTCGACAACAAGGGGGTCGAGTATGAAGAAATCGATGCCGGCAGCGCCCAGGTTCGCACGGCCATGCGCCAGCGCGCCGGCCGCAACTCAGTGCCGCAAATCTTCATTGGTGAGCGCCACATCGGCGGTTGCGACGACCTTTTCGCTCTCGAAGCAAAGGGCGAATTGGATGAGCTCCTGCAGGGAGAAGCGGCATGAGCAGCGGCTTCACTGTCGGGCTCGTCCAAACCAACAGCAGTGACGACGTAAGCGCCAATATTGCCGCCGCCTCGGGTTTCATCAGGCAGGCTGCCGGTCAGGGAGCGGATTTCATACTGACTCCCGAAAACACGACCGCAATCACAAGCGGGCGCGAGGCGACGCTGGCCACATCCCTTCCGGAAGACGCCCATCCGGCGATACCGGCCTTCGCCGCGCTGGCCGAAGAATTGAAGATCTGGCTGCTCATCGGTTCTCTATCGATCAAGCTGGAGCCGACGAAAGCCGCCAACCGCAGCTTTCTCTTCGATCCTCAAGGCAGGATCGCGGCTCGCTACGACAAGATCCACATGTTCGACGTCGAGATTCCCGATGGCCAGAGCTACCGGGAATCAGCCACTTTCCGGCCGGGTGAGGAGGCTGTCACCGCAGACCTGCCTTGGGGCAAGCTCGGCCTCAGCATCTGCTACGACATGCGCTTCCCCTACCTCTACCGCAGCCTGGCCCACGCCGGGGCCAGCTTCCTTGCGGTGCCGGCTGCCTTTACCGAGTTTACCGGACGCGCCCACTGGCATGTACTGCTTCGCGCGCGGGCGATCGAGACCGGCTGCTTCGTCTTCGCGCCGGCCCAATGCGGCACGCACGTCGCCGACAGGCGCACCTACGGCCATTCCCTGGTGGTTGCACCCTGGGGTGAGGTTCTGGCAGATGCCGGTGAAGAGCCGGGCGTGATTACCGCTCACATCGATCCTGCCCGAGTCACCGAAGCTCGTCGCATGGTTCCGGCCCTTTCCCACGACAAGCCCTTGAAGGTGGCCGAGGTAGCGCCCGCCTGAACGCGCCCGATCAGCCAATACGGCCAGTGATGTAATCCTGGGTCTTCTTGTCGCGCGGGTTGGTGAAGATGCGCTCCGTCGGGCCTTCTTCGATCAGTTTGCCCAAGTGGAAGAACGCCGTCTTCTGTGACACGCGGGCCGCCTGCTGCATCGAGTGGGTCACGATGATGATGGTGTAGTTCTCGCGCAGCTCGTCGATCAGCTCTTCGATGATCGAGGTTGCGATGGGGTCCAGGGCGGAGCAGGGCTCGTCCATCAGGATGACTTCGGGACCGACGGCAATCGCTCGGGCGATGCAGAGGCGCTGCTGCTGGCCGCCCGAGAGGCCGGTGCCCGGCGCATGAAGCCGATCCTTGACTTCCTCGAACAGCCCAGCGCGCTTCAATGACGTCACGACGATTTCCTCGAGCTCGCTTTTGCTGCGGGCAAGCCCGTGAATCTTGGGTCCATAGGCAACGTTTTCGAAAATGGACTTCGGAAAGGGATTGGGCTTCTGGAAAACCATTCCGATGCGCGCGCGCAGCTCCACCACGTCGACCTGAGGGCTATAGAGGTTCTCGCCGTCCAGGGTGATCTCGCCGGTCACCCGCGCCCCCTCGATGGTGTCGTTCATGCGGTTGAGGCACCGCAGAAAGGTCGACTTGCCACAGCCCGACGGCCCGATCAGCGCGCTGACCGACCGCTCTGGAATGTCAATGGAGACGTTCTCGAGCGCCTGCTTGTCTCCATAGAAGACGCAGACATCATGCGCCGACAGTCGCGTCGGTTTCGCCTTGGGATCCGGCGTTCTGACGGTCTGGTAGCCGTCACCTGCCTCTAGAGCCGTTGGCGGCGCTGCGACACCCTGCAGGGAGCTTCTGAACAAACTGGTCATTTAAGGCGCTCCAATCGCTGGCGCAGCAGAACGGCGATCGCGTTCATGGTGATCATCAGGGTGAGCAGCACCATGATCGCCGCGGAGGTGCGCGCTTCGAAGAAATTGCGGTTCTCATTTCCCTGCCAGAGATATATCTGGGCCGGCAGGGCGGTGGACTGATCGAAGGGTGTCCCCGGCACCGCCGCCACGAAGGCGTTCATGCCGATGAGGAGCAGGGGTGCGGTTTCACCCAGTGCCTGAGCCACACCGATGATCGTAGCCGTGAGGATGCCCGGAAGTGTCACCGGCAACACGTGATGAAAGACCATTTGGGTTCGCGAGGCGCCGAGCCCCAGCGCCGCCTGCCGCAAGGAAGGCGGCACGGCCCGCAGTGATGAACGCGTTGCGATGATGATCGTGGGCAGGGTCATGAGTGTCAGCACCAGGCCGCCCACGATGGGTGCGGAAAGCGGCAAGCCGATGTACTTGATGAAGACAGCCGCGCCGAAGAGGCCGAAAACGATCGAGGGTACGGCCGCCAGATTGTTGATGTTGACCTCGATCAGGTCGGTCAGGCGGTTCTTTGGCGCGAACTCCTCGAGGTAGATCGCGCTGGCGACACCAATGGGCACGGCAAGCAGGACGACCACCAGCATCATGTAGAGTGACCCCACGAGGCCGCCCGCCAGTCCAGCCGAGGCAGGGGCCGACCGCGAATCGACGTTGGTGAAGATGTGCCAGGCAAACTTGAACTGGATCGCGCCGCTTTCCAGCAACTGGTCGGCAAGCGCTCGCGTCGCCGGGGACAGCTGCTGTCGCTCGTCGGGCAGATCTCTGTCGATGGTTCCCTTGAGCCAGTTGTCCACATCCGCAGAGGCCAGCATCGTGAAAGGAAGCCGTTCGCCCAGGAGGCCAGGGTTCTCCACAAAGATATCGCGAAGACGATGACGCTCGCCGGCATCGACCAACGCCGTGGCTTCGCGCGCCGTGATCTCCAGTCCTGGAGGGACTGCCGCGCGCACCGCTTGCTCGACGACCCTGTTCCAGTTGGACATGGTAACCTGTCGCTGCCAGGCGAGGCGCTGGGCACGGAAGTCTGCCGCCGACTGGCCTGGCTGCTGCTGCGGCGGCGGGTCCACCTTGATGATGTCGGGATCGAAATAGACCTCTGTCTCAAGGTTGGCCTGGGTGAAGGCGGGATAGCCCTTCGAGATCACCATCCAGAAGAGGGACCCCACCAATGCCAGGGCGATCAGGATCGCGAGCACTCCGAGCCCGCGGAAGATCCGCTCAAAAAGATGCCGCCGGCCAAGACCTGCGCGGATGCGCGCCCGCCGCCGTTCCGCGCCCGAGGAGGAAACGGTAAAGGAATCAGTCATCAGTCGTACTGCTCCCGGAAGCGGCGAACGATGAACAAGGCCAGGATGTTCAACAGCAGCGTTATGGCGAAGAGGGTCAGCCCAAGAGCGAATCCGACCAGGGATTGCGGCCCGGCGAAGTCACTGTCGCCGGTGAGCTGATTGACGATGGTCACTGTCACGGTCGAAACGGGTTCAGCGGGATTGAGCCGCAAGACCGGGCTGTTGCCGGCCGCCATAACGACGATCATGGTCTCGCCGATGGCCCGACTGACCGCGAGCAGAAAGGCGCCGACAATTCCTGGAAGCGCAGCCGGCAACAGCACCCGCCGGATCGTTTCGGACTGGGTCGCGCCCAGGCCGAGCGACCCATCCCGCAGCGCCAGCGGCACTTGCCGGAGGATGTCGTCCGACAAGGAAGAGATAAAGGGGATCAGCATGATCCCCATTACCATGCCGGCGGTAAGGGCGCTGGTGGAGCGGATATCGAGCCCGATGGCCGCGCCCAAAGCCGAAAGAAAAGGTCCGACGGTCACCAAGGCGAAGAAGCCGTAGACGATGGTCGGAATGCCCGCGAGAATCTCGATCACCGGCTTGACCACCGTCCGCACCTTGTGGGGGGCATACTGCGACAGGTAGATCGCAGTCATTAGCCCGACCGGCAGGGCCACGAGCATGGCGATGACGGCGACCATGACCGTACCCCACAGCAAAGGCAGCAGCCCGTAGCGCCCGATCGCAGCGGATCCGGTTGTCGCGAAGCCGGGATTCCAGATCTCGCCGAAGAAGAAGTCGATTGGATTTACGAAGCTGAAGAAGCGGATCGACTCGTTGAACAGCGAAAGCACGATGCCGGCAGTGGTCAGAATCGCCACGGCGGAACAGAGCATCAGCAGGATGCGAACCGCTTTTTCGACGTGATCCCGCGCACGCAGCGCCAGGGAAATCCGCCGCTTGGCCGCAAAAAGCGCAAGCAGGCCCAACCCGGCCGCCGCCGCGAGAACCAGGAGGAAGGCCAGGTTCTGAATCAGGCTCAGGTGTTCCGCCGCCGCCTGCTCGTAGTCCGCCACCTCCCCGGCGACACCATAGCCCGAGGCTAGCGCCCGGATCCGCGCGATGGCGCTATCGAGCTGTCGTCCTTCGAGCCCGGCTACTTCCGGCGGCAACATGCCGACGATGAGTGCGCGCAGCGCACTGGTCTCAAGAAGCGCCCACAGCCCCAACACCAGGAGGGTTGGCAAAAGAACCCAGATTGCCACCAGGGTGCCGTGGTACCGCGGGCGGGAGTGCAGTCGCCTTCCCTCTTTGCGGGCTTCGGCCGCGAGGGAAAGGCTGCGGGCAAACCCCTGCTGATAGGCAAAGCCTAGCAGTAACAAGAGCGCTGCAGCTATTACGAGATTACCCACGGCTTACCGTCGCCCGTCTTGTGATTCAAAGCAGACGGCCCGGTCCAGCCGGGCCGCCCGTCACTCACCATTTCTGCCAATTACTCCGCAGATACGGTTTCTCCGGCCAGGAAGGCCTCCAGCACGGCATCCGTTTCTTCAGCCGGTGCAGGAATGAGACCGGCCTCTTCAAGCAGGCCGCCGGCCCCCGCCATCTGCTCCGACAGGAAGAACTGCACATACTCCTCGAGGCCCGGGACCACCTCGATGTGCTCGCCCTTTACGTAGAAGAAGAGCGGGCGCGAAACGGGGTAGTCACCGGACGCGATCGTCTCCAATGACGGCTCAACGCCGGAGATGGTCGCCACCTTCAAGGTGTCGCGGTTCTGGTCATAGAAGGACAGGCCGAAGACACCCAGCGTTGCAGGATCGGATTGGAGCCGCGCCAGCGTCTCTGTGTAGTCGCCGGCGATCTCGATCACCACGTCCTGACGAAAGTTGTTGCAATAGCCTTCCGGTGCATCCGCGACCGCAAGAGCCTCACATCCGGGGCCGGTGACACGCTCTTCAAAGACCTCGCGCGTACCGTGGTTGGACGCAGGGATCGCCAAAGCGATCTTCTGGTCAGGAAGGGAAGCGTCGATCTCGTTCCAGCTGGTGTAGGGGTTATCCACCAGGTCACCATCGACAGGCACCTGAGCAGCGATGGCCCGGAAGACATGCTCTGGCTCGAGCGCAAAATCACCCTGGTCGATGTTCACGGCGAAGACGATGCCATCATAGCCGAACTGCACCTCGCGGATGTCGTTCACGCCAGCCGCGTTGCAGGCTTCAATCTCACCCTGCTTGATGGGGCGCGAGGCGTTGGCGATGTCGATCGTTCCCTCACCCACCCCTTCGCAGAACTGGCGGAGACCGCCACCGGAACCGCCGGAGCCTACGACGGGCGTGTTGAACTCAGGGAAGGCCGCGCCGAATTCTTCCGCCACGATGGAGGCGAAGGGAAGAACGGTCGAGGAGCCCGCAATCTGAATTGTGTCGCGCGACTGGGCGCTGGCACCGGTGGCTCCCAGGGAAACCGCGAGCAAGGCCGTGGCAGCACCGGCCAAAAGTGCGACTCTCATGATATGCATCCTTTTTAGGTCTTAGCGACGTTCGTTGATGGCGCCTGGCGATTGCCGGCCCCCATCCCACTACGCGGCGCACCCTAGCGGCGGGCTGCAACGGTTATATTGAGGTTTGATGAACCTTAGATGACAGCCAACACGATAATCCGACGCAGCTTGCAGCTATGTGACGGAGCCATGACTGTCGCTTCGACTGTCGAGACGCGAAACGCTCTCTTGCTGCTCAAGCCGCGGGTGCTGCTCAAGCCACTGGGCGGTCCAAGGCATAGCCTGCCGAGCGGACCGTGCGGATAAGATCGGGAAGGCCACCATCATTGAGGGCCTTTCGCAGTCGCCGAATATGAACATCAACCGTGCGCTGCTCCACATAGACGTCCCGGCCCCACACGGCATCCAGCAGCTGCTCCCGGGAAAAGACGCGCCCCGGCTGCTGCAGAAAATGGCGCAGAAGCCGAAATTCAGTCGGCCCCAAGTGGAGGTCGCGCTCGCCCCGGCGCACGCGATGGGCCGTCAGATCCATAGTGAGATCCTCGAAGGACAATTCGTCCGCGGCCGCCATCGGGGCGGCCCGGCGCAGCACGGCGCGCACGCGCGCCAGCAATTCTGCCGGAGAAAAGGGCTTGGTAATATAGTCGTCCGCCCCGCTTTCCAGTCCGCGCACCTTGTCGGTTTCTTCACTGCGCGCCGTGAGCAGGATAATCGGGGTCTCGCGGGTGGCCGGTTCACGCCGAAGTTGCCTGCAGACATGCAAGCCGCTCAACAGCGGCAGCATCCAATCGAGCAGAATCAGATCCGGCTGTTCTTCCTTGGCGACTACCAGCGCCTCTTCACCATCATGTGCCTCGACGAGGCGAAACCCCTCCTTCTCGAGGTTGTATCGCAAGAGGGTGATCAAGGCCGCTTCATCCTCGACCAGAAGGATGGTGGGTTTCATTCCTGCTCGTCTCCTCGACTACCTTCCACGTCATCAGGCGTGACCACGGCGTAGTTCGCCGCATCGCTCTTGGGTCTCGCACCTTCCAGCCGCTCGCCGGTAACCATGAAATGAACCACTTCCGCGATGTTGGTGGCATGGTCGCCGATGCGCTCGATGTTCCTGGCGATGAACAACAGGTGGGTGGCGGAGGTGATGTTGCGTGGATCTTCCATCATGTAGGTCAGCGTCGCCCGGAACAGGCCGGTGTACATTTCGTCCACCTCCTGATCCCGTTCCCAGACATCCACTGCCGCCGCAGCGTCGCGTTTGAGGTAGGCATCCAGCACCTGCTTGATGCCCGCTTGAACCAAGCGTGTCATGCGCGGAAGCGCATTGAAGGTTTCGATTTGCCGGGTCTGCCAAAGTGGCAGGGATCGCTTGGCGATGTTCTTGGCGTAGTCGCCAATGCGTTCCAGATCCGCAGAAATTCTCAGGGCGGCGATGACACTGCGCAGATCACTCGCCATCGGCTGTCGCAAGGCGAGAATGCGCACGACGGCTTCGTCTACTTCCTGCTCCAGTTCATCCAGGCGTTCATCCCCCCGGATCGTCTGTTGAGCGAGCTCGCTGTCGCCCGTAGCCAACGCCTTGACGGCGGCGGCGAGCTGCGCCTCAGCCATGCCGCCCATGCGGGCGATCAGCCCGTCCAGAGCCTGCAGCTCCTCGGAATAGGCCTTGAAGATATGTTCGGACTGTCCCGCCATTGCTGCTGCCCCTTAGGATCGAGTTTCGCGGTGCGCGCCAACCTTTAACAATCGGCGGGAGCGTCACTGTCCAACCGAGTTGGTAGGGCCGCCTTCTTACACAAGGTGCGCCCGCCGCCGCTCGCGACCTGCTACGCTTTTGTGACTGCGGTAATATTACAGGGAGATGAAGCTTTTATGACCGCGTTCAACGGGCGGTGGCCATCTTGGTGCCTGGCAACGCTGCGGGATTTGCTTCCAAGGCCTCCGCTGCCAGCGGCAGATAGACGGAAAAGCATGAGCCTTCGCCTGGCGTGCTATCGATCTGAAGCAGGCCGCGGTGCCGATTGACGATGTGCTTTACGATCGCAAGACCCAGGCCGGTTCCTCCTTGTTGGCGTGAACGCGCTGTATCGACCCGGTAAAAGCGCTCGGTCAGCCGAACCAGATGCTCACGCTCGATCCCCTCGCCTTGATCGACCACGCTTACCGCCAGGCAGGTGGTCCCTATGCGGCGGGCCCGCAGATCGTCGGCCGGCTCGGCAACCCGCCCCTCGATGCGGATGGCCGTGCCCTCCCGGCCGTACTTGAGCGCATTATCCATGAGGTTCTGAAAGACCTGGGCGAGCTCGTCCGGATCCCCCACCACGAGCGTAGAAGAAGGTAGATCTACCTCGATCTCCATCTCCCGCTCCTGCGCTCGCAGCGTCATGCCCTTGGCGAGGGTTCGAACCGTGGCTGCCACATCCACCCGTCCATCCGGCAGGCTGTGTTCGCGCAGCTCGATGCGCGAGAGGCTGAGCAGATCTTCCACCAGACGGGCCATGCGCCACGCCTGGTCATGCATGATGGGAAGAAAGCTTGCTAGAGCTTGCCGATCCTCCTTGGCGGGTCCCTGCAGCGTCTCGATGAATCCAAGCAAACTCGACAAGGGCGTGCGCAGCTCGTGGCTCGCATTCGCGACGAAATCGGCCCGCAGTTCTTCCGTACGGCGGATCGCCGTCAGGTCGTGGAGCGCTACAACGGCAGTAGTGTCACTCCCCTCCACCGTTGGAATGGTTAAGACGACGATGTGCGCACTCAGGTGCCGGGTTATGTTGCCGGGCAAATCGAACTCCACCGCGTCTGGCTTCTCACCCCGAAATGCCGCTTCCACGGCGGTCAGGAGGTCGGGATGGCGAATGATCTCGACCAATTCGCGGCCCGCCAGGTCGCCGCCAAGAAGCTCCTCCGCCGCTTCGTTGGCTCGCAAGACATGTCCGGTGTTATCCAGAACCAGCAGCGGGTCCGGCAGGTTCGATAAAATGACGCTTCCTGCCGCCATCGCGCTTTCCACACGTTGCTGCTGCTGCTCCTGCTGCCGGGCGGTTTCTCGAAGCGCCTCAGCAAGCTGAGGCGTTAGAAAAGGTGAGCCAACCTGCCAGTGCTGCTCCATACCGATCGAGGCGCGACCGCCTCGCCGGAGCTTCCCGAGGTACAGCAGAATCCAGTCCAGATGCTGAAAGTGATTGATCAGCATTGGCAGGAGCATTGCCAGGACCGCGAGGACGGCAACCACTGCCCATATCCACGCGAGCAAGCCCGCGAGCGCCAATCCCGCGAGTACCAGCATCATCGGCGCGGTTAGTGCAATTAATGCAAACGCAACCCTTCGCGCCATTGGCGGCGGCTCCATAAATAATCCGTAACACAAAAGTAGCGCGACTAGACGACGCTAGCACCGAAAGATGACATCACCGAGAAGCCTGCGTTACGGTTTGAGAAGCGGCTGCTCTTGCCTGCCACCAGGCTCACCGGCATCATCATTGTGCGACATGATTTCAACGGCGGTGACAATGAAGACGGTGCTTCGCGCGCGACAGGCCGCGCTCTTTGTCGGAAGTCTGGCGTTTCTCGCCGGCTGTAGCAGCACGCCCCAGCGCCCTCCGCCCGGTGAGCAGGAAGCCTTCATCGTCATCGGCGTCCCCCGCGTCGCAAGCGTGGCCTCAGAAAAGAAAAGCTATGACTGTGACGGATTGTCGGTAAGGGTGGAATACATCAACGCCGGCGACAGTTCGCTGGCCGTGCTGGAGTTCGACGAGGAATTTGTCGTCGCTTCGAACGTCCTTTCAGGCTCCGGGGCGCGCTATGCCGGAAAGCAGTATATTTGGTGGGTGAAGGGTGAAGAGGCCCAGTTCGAGAACCTGATGGCGGACGATCCGCAACCGCGCCAGTGCCAGGTAACCTCGTGACGCGAACCCTATCTCGGTCTGTTTCTGGAAGCCCATCATGACAAGCATCATCGGCATCTCCGGCAGCCTCCGACAGGGCTCCTTCAACACGCGATTAATGCTAGCGGCTGCGGCTCGAATGCCCGATGGCGCGCTAATGGAAACCGCGACCATCCACGGCATTCCGCTCTACGACGGCGATGTGGAGGAGCGGGAAGGCGTTCCCGCCGCTGCCGCAGCCCTGAAGGAGCGCATTGCCGTAGCAGACGGCCTGCTGCTCTTCACGCCGGAGTACAACAATTCCATCCCCGGGCCTTTCAAGAACGCGATCGATTGGCTTACCCGGCCAAGCAGCGACGTGCCGCGTGTCTTCCGAGGCAAGCCGACGGCCCTGATGGGCGCAACGCCCGGTGGCTTCGGGACCAACCTCGCACAAGCAGCCTGGCTGCCGGTGCTGCGCCAACTCGGGGTGGAAGCCTGGTTTGGCGCCCGACTGCACGTCGCGCGTGCACCCGATGCCTTCGATGAGGATGGCGTCCTGAAGAGCGAACCCCTGGATCGGCAACTGAGGGCTTTTCTTGCCGGCTTCACGGAGTTCGTGAAACAGATCAAGGGCCGACAGGTGGACTCGCTCTCTAGCTGAGCGCCGCAGAGCGAGCTGCTCGCCTACACTTCAAACAAACCACGAGATTTGGGGAGTACGGGCCACTCGGCCCGTACCCGCTCGGAGCCTGCGCCCGCTACTGGAAGAATTCTATATTGGTGCGCGAACGCAGCTCGACCAGATCGACGCAGTCCTGCCGCGCCCCTTCTTCATCCGCACAGGGACCAATATCGTTCAACAGCACGCGGTCGATGCTCTCGCACTGCAGGTCCGAGAGATCGAAGAGCTTTACGACCGAGCGATCCGCGCGAAGCGGGGCAGCCTCCACGGCGATCCGCCGGGCGATGACCCCTTCGCCGTCGAACAGCACGAGGTCCAGGCGAAACTCCTCGAAGCGGCTGCTATGGCCGTTCTCAAAAAGCAGATACGCGCGGCAAGCATTGTCGAGCTGCTCAACCTTGTTGAGCTCTACGACAACCGTTTGCCCTGTGGCGGCAGCCTCTGGCTCCGTCTGAGCGAGGGAGGGAGCCGTGGCTCCGATCAAACTGGCGGCGATCAAGGCGCCAAGGAACTTGATGCGGCAACGCATTTCTAGGTTCTACCTCCCCCGTAAGACATGAAGCGGGCGGCAGCATAGATCAGATCTCGATCCGATGGAATCATGCAACGCAGTCCCTTTTGCCGTTGTTGGGGGACAGGCTTTGCTATTGAAGGCAAACTCTTCTCGACCAGCGCCGGTCGGAACTGCATGCTGGTCCTTCCGTTCTCTTTCAAGACTCTCATCACACATCGACACTCGCCTTGCCCAAAGCTGAACTGCCGCCCTTCCCTGATAAAGAGGCGCTCCTCGATTTCATCCAGAACGCGGGGCGCCCTCTGGCCATGCGCGACATCGCGCGGCATTTCGACGTGCGCGGCGCCGACCGGCGATTGCTGCGCCAGATGGTGAAGGAGTTGGAGGCGGAGGGCGCTTTGGAGCAGCCAGAGCGACGCAAGGTTGCTCCGGTGGGAGCGCTTCCGGCGGTCGCCGTCCTTGAAATCTCCGGCGTCGATGAGGATGGAGAGCTCCTGGCACGCCCGGTGCGAGAAACCGAGGGTGAAACGCCCTTGATCTACATGGCGCCGGAAAAGCGCGGCCGCTCGGCCCTGGCGGTGGGGGAGCGAGTGCTGGCAAAGCTCGAGCGCCAGGACGATGGCACCTACAGCGGCGCCGTCATCCGGCGGGTTGGCACCGCGATCAAACATGAAGTCCTCGGCATCTACGAGACCGGTCCCCGCGGCGGACGCCTCAAGCCGACGGACAAGCGCGCGAAATACGATTACCGGATCAGCTCCGCCGACTCCAAGGGCGCTACGCCCGGGGAGCTGGTGCTGGCCGAGACCCGGCCCCATCACAAGCGTGCCGGCGATCGACAGGCAGTCGTGATCGAGCGGCTCGGCAGCCTCGAAAACCATCGCGCCCTGAGCCTCATCGCCATCCACGAGCACGGCATCCCCACCCGCTTTTCTGAAGCTGCGTTGGCCGAGGCAGCGGCGGCGGGTCCGGCTTCACCGAACGGCCGGGTCGACCTGCGGGACCTGCCGCTCGTGACGATCGATGGCGCGGATGCCCGGGATTTCGACGACGCTGTCTTTGCCGAGCCCGACGAGGATCCGAAGAACCCCGGCGGCTGGCATATCGTCGTCGCGATCGCCGACGTCGCCTATTACGTGCGGCCGGAAAGTGCGCTCGATCGCGAGGCGCGCGAACGGGGAAACTCCGTCTACTTCCCCGATCGTGTCGTTCCGATGCTGCCGGAAGCGCTCTCCAACGGCTGGTGTTCGTTGCGTCCCGAGGAAGACCGCGCCACCATGGCTGCCCATCTTTGGATCGACGCGAACGGGCGTCTGAAGCGCCAGAAGTTTGTCCGCGGCATTATGCGCTCGGCTGCCCGGCTGACCTACGAGCAGGTGCAGTTGGCCCATGATGGCCATCCGGACGATCTGACCGAACCTCTGGCCGAGCAGGTGATCAAGCGCCTGTACGGCGCCTTTACGGCCCTTGTGAAAGCGCGAGAAAAAAGGGGAACCCTTGATCTGGAGATCCCGGAACGGCGCCCCGTGCTCAACGACGCAGGTCAGGTCATCGGCATCGAGCCTCGGCGCCGTCTCGACAGTCATCGGCTGATCGAAGAGTTCATGATCCTCGCCAATGTGGCCGCGGCCACGGAACTGGAGAAACGGCGGCAACCCTGCATGTACCGGGTCCATGATCAGCCCGATAAGGCGCGGGTCGACGCGCTGCGAGAGGTTTTGGAAGGCCTTGGCCTGAAACTCGCGAAAGGTCAGGTACCGAAACCACAGACCTTCACCCGCATCCTGGACAAAGTGAAGGGTACCGAAGCCGCACCCGTCGTCAGCGAGCTGATCCTGCGGGCCCAGGCGCAAGCAGTCTACAGCCCGGAAAATATCGGCCACTTCGGCCTGGCGCTCGCCCGCTACGCCCACTTTACCTCTCCCATCCGGCGCTACGCAGACCTTCTCGTGCACCGGGCCCTGATTACCGGGTTGAAGCTGGGTTCCGATGGCCTGCCGCCAACCGATGCGGAAACCTTTGCCGAAATCGGCGAGGCCATTTCGATGACGGAGCGCCGGGCTGCTGCCGCAGAGCGCGATGCCGTAGACCGCATGACCGCTGCCTTCTTGCAGGATCGAATAGGCGAAGTCTTTGCAGGCCGCGTCAGTGGGGTGACCCGCTTTGGCCTCTTTATCACGCTGGAGGAAAGCGGCGCGGACGGGCTTGTGCCCATCAGCACGCTTCCCAACGACTACTATGTCCACGACGAGCGGCAGCATAGCCTGATCGGCCGCCGCCACGGGCGCGTCTATACCCTCGGCGAGAAGCTCGCCGTCGAGTTGATCGAAGCGCAGCCGCTGACTGGCGGCCTCGTGCTGGGCGTGATCGAGACAGACGAGCAAGAACACACCCCTTCAGGACGCTCAACTAAAGGCAGCAAAAAGAAGAAACCGAATGGGGGCAGGGGCAAAAGATCCTCGACGCGCCGTCGCAACCTATAGATTCCAGATGACTCTGCAGTAGTCTTTACGCTTAGATGGGGCGAGCCCGTAGAAGCTGTAGGACATCTATTGCAATATGAAACGGCACACAGCCATGGCCCGACCGACCAAGGCCGCTGGCCTTTTGATCGGGCTCCTGTTTCTTGTCGCCTGCACCGCCGGTAACGCTGGCTACTCCAGCGCTGAATATGATCGGCGCCTCGCAGCCCGTCTCTTTACAGCTGGCTATCAGGACATCGCCGCCGTTTACATCAACGAGGTTCCGCCGCTGCAACTCGCCGCGGCTGGGCTGAGCGAATTGCATGAGATGGATGAGCGTCTGCAGCTGCGGCAGCCTGATGATCACACTTTGCAGTTGGTGGTCGATGAAGAGCCGACCCGCTCCTATCGTTTGCCTGCCGAAGACGACTATTCTGCCTGGGGTGGTCTTACGGCTATGGTCCTCGAGGACGCCCGGACGCACTCTTCCTCTCTATCCGCTGCTGAAAGCGAAACCCTTTATTCGACCGTTTTTCGCGGCATTGTGAGCGAGCTGGACAGCTACTCTCGCTACTCTGGCCGCGACACCGCCAAGGAAAATCGGGCAACCCGCACCGGCTTTGGTGGGATAGGTGTCCGCATCCGCCCAGAAGAAGAAGGTGTTCGCGTCCTTTCTGTGATGGAAGAGACTCCGGCGGAAGCCGCCGGTTTGCAAAGCCATGATCTCATTGTCGAGATTGACGGCGAGGCGGCCGGAAATCTCGATCAGCTGGAGGTGGTACATCGTCTGCGCGGGCCGATCGGCACGCGCGTCACGCTTCTGCTGCGCCGCGAAAAGGCGCCGGAGCCTGTCGCTGTTGAAGTAAAGCGCGCGCATATCGTGCCCCAGACGGTTCACCTCCACATCGAAGAGAATGTCGCGGTGTTCCGCATCAGCGGCTTCAATCACGCGAGTACCGCAACGCTGCGCCACAAGCTCAAGGAGGTCGAGAAGACCCATGGCGACGAGTTGCGCGGCTACATACTGGATCTTCGCTCGAACCCAGGGGGTCTACTGGATCAGGCAGTCAGCGTGGCCGACCTCTTCCTGGAAAAGGGACGGATCGTCTCCACGCACGGCCGTCACCCAGACAGCCACCAGTATTTCGACTCCCGCGAGGATCCGCACGCGACGCAGCGGCCGATGATCGTCCTCGTTAACGGCAACTCTGCTTCTGCGTCGGAAATCGTCGCTGCGGCGCTGCAGGATGCGGGCCGCGCTCTGGTGGTTGGGAGCAACTCCTATGGCAAGGGAACCGTGCAGACGGTCTTGCGGCTTCCCAACGAAGGGGAATTGACCCTTACCTGGGCGCGGTTTCATGCACCCTCCGGCTATCCGCTCGACCGGCGCGGCATCATGCCGGACGTCTGCACCAGCGCCTCCGAGACAGAAGAAGAACAGCTTCTCACCCAGGTAAGCCGTGGCGAAAATCGGCTTTATCGCGACCTACGCCAGCGAGAGATCGACGTGAATGATGAGGAGGAGCTGGCGAGTTTCCGAGCTCACTGCCCGGCTCAGGAGCAGGAATTCGACCGCGACCTGCGCGTGGCACTCCGGCTGCTGCAGGATTCCACTCTCTATGCCGCGGCGCGCGGAGACTTGACCATTACGGCAGAGAGACCGATCCCTGCGAATTCTGCCGCACCTGCGGGCGCAGCGACTGCGGAAGGCCTCACGTCCGCGCAGTGACCTTCCAGTACCAGCCGAAGATTGTGCGGCCGCAGACCGCATCCGGGATCGTCTTGCTCCGCGGACAAGGCAAGCAGCTGGAGGTGCTGCTGGGACGGCGCAGCGCTCAGCTCCGCTTCATGCCTGGCTACTACGTCTTTCCCGGCGGCCGCCTGGATCCGGCCGATCGAAAGCCCAGCGGCTTTCCCGAGCCACCAGCCGAAGACCTTGCCGCTGAAGCAGACGGGATGACCCGGAGATTGCTGGCCGCGCTTCGCCGCGCCGCCCTTCGCGAACTGTGGGAAGAGACAGGCCTTCTATTAGCGGAGGGCCCTACCACGCGCCACCTCCAAGATCAGGCAGCAGATCTGCCACGCGCCGTATGGGAACACTATCGCGCTCACGCCGCCACCCCCGCCTTCGGCGCTCTGCGTCTCATCGCCCGCGCCATCACTCCCACCTGGTCACCGGTCCGCTTTCACAGCCGCTTTTTCCTCTGCCATACGGACCAGCTGACACTGCACGGGCAGCTTGCGGGGGATGGAGAACTTGAGGACCTGCGATGGCAGCCCGTTGCCGAAACCACCCCTCTGCCGATGGCGGACGTCACCCGAGCGGTTCTGGACCAGGCGCTGATTAGCCTGAGGAACCCGGACAGCCGCCCCTGCCTTTTTCTCTATCGTCGGGGCGAAATTCGCCGCCGCTAAGGTAGCAAGGCGCTCATCCTCAAGCTGTTTGGCTTGACTCGCAGAGCAGTAGGATTATCGTCGCGGCTTGCAACAAGCTGAGCGCCTTCCATTTCGGAAGTGTCAGCCGAATGACAGCCGCCCGGATTTAGCAGCCTCAGGTCCGGGTTCAGAGCGACAAGTAGCCTGGAAGGACGAACGTTATGGCGAAGCCCGTGACGCAGTGGATCAAGCTGGTGAGCACCGCCGACACCGGCTACTTCTACGTCAAGAAGAAGAACCCGCGCAACCAGACCGAAAAGATGAGCCTGCGCAAGTACGATCCGGTCGTACGCAAGCACGTCGAGTTTCGCGAATCGAAGATGAAGTGATCGCGGCACCGTAAAGGTGCTGATCGCATTACGGCATGTCTTTGACTGAGAACCCCTCTTTTCTTCTAGAAGAGGGGTTTTTCAGTTTCCGGCCCACATCGATCATCAACACTGGATGCGGAGGAGGAAAGCATGGAGCGTCGCCCACTCGGAAGGTCCGGAATTGAAATTGCCCCTCTTGTGTTCGGGGGCAACGTCTTCGGCTGGACCGTGGATGAAGCCACCTCCTTCGCGCTCCTCGACCGCTTCGTCGAGGATGGATTCAACGGGATCGACACCGCGGATTCCTATTCCGCCTGGGTACCGGGCAACCAGGGTGGCGAGTCGGAGACGATCATCGGCAAGTGGCTACGCCAGCGCGGACGCCGCGACGACGTCGTGGTCATTTCAAAGGTCGGCATGCTGGAAAGCCGCAAAGGGCTGTCTGCGGCAAATATCCTGACGAGCGTCGAAGAGTCACTCCGGCGTCTCAACACGGACTACCTGGACGTCTACTTCGCCCACATAGATGACGAAACCACGCCGCTCGAGGAGACGCTGGAAATTTTTTTACGTCTCATCCAAGACGGAAAAGTTCGTACCATAGGCGCTTCAAACTACAGCCCCAGCCGCCTTGAAGCGGCAATGGACCTCGCAGAAGAAAGAGGCCTGGCGCGCTATGAGGTGCTGCAACCCCTATACAATCTTTACGACCGCGCCGACTTCGAAAGCGGTCTTGCGCCCCTCGCCCAAGAGCGCAACATCGGCGTGATATGCTACTTCGCGCTGGCGAGTGGTTTTCTGACCGGGAAGTACCGCAGCAAGGACGACATCGAGGGTCGCGCACGGGCCCGCATGCTCGGAAAATACTTCGACGCCCGCGGCATGCGCATCCTTTCGGAACTTCGCACGATCGCCGAAGAGGAATCCGCCACGCCGGCCCAGGTCGCTCTCGCCTGGCTCATCTCGCGCCCTGCCGTCACCGCTCCGATCGCCAGCGCCACGAGCCTGGAGCAGTTGAACGAAATCCTGGGCAGTGCGCAGCTGCAGCTCTCCGAAGATGCGCGGGTGCGGCTGGAGGCCGCCAGCGCGTAGGTCCAATTACCTTAATGCGAAGTAAAGCTTTATCTAGATCAAGAACTCGCGGATGGTCTTCATGAAGCTGGTGACCGAAATGGGTTTGGCGATATAGGCTTCGCAGCCGCCTTCGCGGATCTTTTCTTCGTCCCCTTTCATGGCGAAAGCGGTCACCGCGACCACGGGTATGGCCCTGAGGTCATCGTCTTCCTTCAGCCATTTCGTGACTTCGAGCCCGGAAACCTCAGGAAGCTGTATGTCCATGAGAATCAGATCCGGACGGTGCTGCCGGGCGAGGCGCAGCGCATCCATTCCATCCCGGGTCTGCAGAACGGAGTAGCCATGAGCCTGGAGCAGATCATGAAATAGCTTCATGTTCAGCTCGTTGTCTTCGACCACCAATACGGTCTTGCAATCCTCAGATTGCATCTGCGCACCCGGTCTCATTGCTCACTGCCCCAAGCCATAGGCGCCACCTCAACGAGTCCCAGCGCTTCCTCAACTGCCTCGCACGGGATACTGTGGCGGGTATCCCTATACCAAATAGCGCGAGTTACGACGAAAGGCTACTCGTAATAGTGGGAGTTTTTGTCTATAGCTTAGTGTTTTATACGTAACCGAAACGTTGGGTCCAGAGTCCAAGGCGCACTTGGAGGGGCCCCAGAAGTTCCTGATAGTTCTCCCAACGGTACACTGCCCGTTGGTATAGTCCTTCTGTCACCTGGCTGTAGCTCGGGGTGTTGATCCGGCTGCGGCCCCGCGCCGTAGCGGCGAAGTTACGCACTCCCTCTTCCCATTCGAGCCCAAGCCCTTCGAGAAGTCTCCCCACTTCTCCCTCAAAATCCTGCAGCAAATCCTCGTATCGCAAGGACAGGAGGGGAAGTGGCAAGCTCTCTTCGTAACGGGTGAAGAGCCGCATGACCCGATCGTAAAGATCGCCGGCTTCCTCAAGGGAGAGGAAATTGGCCATCGCGTCGTTGATGTCGAAGTGCTGCATGAAGGCAGAGAGGCAGACATCGTAAGGATGACGCACCAGGAAGATGATGGGCGCCTGCGGCCAGAGGCGATGAGCCAAGCCGATGTGGAGCAGATTGAGCGGCAGTTTATCGACCATCCGGCGGCCGGGTTCAGGCTTTAACACCGCCCGCGCCTTCTCCCAGTAGATCTGACGCGCTGCCTCGGCATCCTCATGCGTAAGGTCGGCCAGCAAATGCGGATAGCTGCCCCCATCGGCTTCCAGGAAGCGACGCGCGGCGTCCAGCGCTTCCACCTCTTCCAGCACCTGGAGGCGGGAATGGCCGGCAAGAATGTGATGCAGCAATGTAGTCCCGGACCGCGGGAAGCCGACCAGGAAGATTGGGCTTTCCCGCGGCGGCGCCAAGGGTCGCCAGCTTGCCACCCACTCCCGCGAGAAGCAGTCGCTGTTGCGAGCGATCATGTCACGGGTGAGGTCTTGCCCCTCCAGCAAGGCCGGCGCGTCTTTGGCTGCAAGTTCGTTGGCTTTGGTGAAAGCCGAAAAGGCCTCTCGGTAAAGCCCCACCCGGTCGAGGTTACGGCCTTGCTCGTACAGCCAATCCTGACGCAAAACGGGCGAGATTTCCGTCGGCAGGGAGCGGGACAAGAGCTCCACCGCTGCCTCCGGCCGGCCAGCGCGCCGCTCGAGTTTCGCAGCCAGGATCAGCAAGCCTGGATGGTCTGGCGCCTGCCGAAGCCCGAGCCGAAGCTGCTCTTCGGCCTCATCCAGCCGGCTCGCCTGTTCCAGAGCGTTGGCCAGATTCAATCGCGCCTGAAGATGCTGAGGCTCGAGCTCTAGCGCTCGTCGGAGCGCCGGCAAGGCCTCTTCCACTCGGTCCTGCTTGTGCAGGATGGCGCCCAAATTGGCCCAGGCGGCCGCAAAGCTCGGCTTCTGCTTCACAAGCGATTTATAAAGGGACTCCGCCTCCGCCCACTCTCCGGCCTCCTGCAACGTCACCGCCAAATTGAAGCGCAGCTGCAGATCCTCAGGCCGCGCCGCCACTGCATGGCGTGCAGCCTCCAATGCGGCTGCAGGCTTGCCCGATGCCGCCAGGGCTCGGGCGAGAAGATCCAGTAGCCGGGGATGTCCGGATGCCCCTTGCAGGGCCGAGCGGGCAAGACGCTCCGTCGCCTGGTGCTCTCCAAGCACCAGATGGGCCTCGCCCAGGTTCAACAAGGCATCGCCAAATCCTGGCGCGACCTTCAACGCCTTCAAGAAAGCGTCACGAGCTTCTTGGTGACGGTTCAGACTCGCTAGGGCCACCCCCAGGTAGTTCAGGGTTTCGGGATCTTCGGGCGCCTTTTCAGCCGCTGTGCGGAGCGTGGAGACCGCCGGCTCGTGCTGGCCCAGTGCCGACAGCGTCGCCCCAAGAACCGTGAGCGTCGGAGGATCGTCCGGCGCGAACTGAAGGGCCTTGCGCAGCACCTCCTCTGCAGCCTGTGGATTCCCTGAGGTCAGGCGCACCTTCCCAAGATTCCGCAGAGCCTCCACGTTGGCGGGCTCCCGCGTGATTGCCTTGGCGATGAGGCGCTCCGCTTCCTTGAAGCTGCCTTTCTGTGCCGCGATCAGGCCCAGATAATGGAGCAACAGGGGATTCGCCGGATCCAGGCGCAGGGCTTCCCGATAGGCGCGTTCGGCACCGACAAGGTCACCTCGCCCATGCAGATCCACGCCTTGCGCGGTGAGTGCCCTGGCGCGCTCCCGCCGAACGGAATGTTCTGCCGTCGAACGCTTCTTCTTGCGATTCATGCCGCTGTCTTCGCCTTCAGCCCTGCTTCTCGGCGCCTGGTGGCCCGGGCGACACCTTGCCGAAGGCGCTGGAGCGCGTCCAGTTTACTTCTCCCCATCTTTTGCGGCCTCGCTGCGGCGTGCTAACACCTCCCCATGGATTTGCTGGTTTACCCTCATGAGGAAGGCTGGTGCGCGGAAATCGCCGGCGAGCGTTTTCCCTGTGCCATCGGCCGCGGAGGCATCCGCTCCGCTGAAGACAAGCGTGAAGGGGATGGCGCAACGCCGCTTGGGCGATGGCCGCTTCGATCCCTGCTTTATCGCCCGGATCGCGGCGCGCCCCCGCGCACCGCCTTGCCCACCACCCCGATCAGTCCAGAGGATGGATGGTGCGATGATCCGGCATCGGACGCCTATAACCGCCCGGTCCGCCTTCCCTTCGCGCCCAGCCACGAGAAGATGTGGCGGGAGGATGGGCTCTACGACCTGGTGGTGGTGCTAAGCCACAATGACAGTCCCCCGCGTCCAGGAATGGGCAGCGCCATCTTTCTGCACTGCGCGAGCGAAGACCTGAAGCCTACCGAAGGCTGCGTCGCCCTGCGGCGCCCTGACCTCGAGCGGGTATTAGGGCTGTTTGAACCGGAAGACGCCGTTGTGGTGCTGGCTTCACGAAGCTAGGTGGGGATCAGGGCTTTGGCCGCTCGCCGAATATGGCGGTGCCAACGCGGACGTGAGAGGCGCCGAGTTCAACGGCCGTCTCGAAGTCATTGCTCATACCCATGGATAGAAGCGGGAGCTCATGGCGCTGAGCCAGTTGGCGCAGCAAGGCAAAGTGCGGCGCGGGCGGCTCTTCCACCGGCGGGATGCACATCAGCCCGCGCAGTGGCAGGCCCAGATCACGGCACAGCGCGACCATCGCCCCCACATCACCCGGTGCAACGCCGGCCTTCTGCGGCTCTTCCCCAGTGTTCACCTGCAAGAAGCAGCGCGGTGAGCGTCCCTGCCGCTCCATTTCTTTGGCCAGCGCGCGGGCGATCTTCTCTCGATCGACAGTCTGGATCACATCGAAGGTGGCAACGGCGTCGGCCGCCTTGTTCGACTGCAGCGGTCCTACAAGATGCAGCTCAAGATCCGGGAAACGCGCCCGCAACTCCGGAAACTTGGCCATCGCCTCCTGAACCCGATTTTCTCCGAAGGAGCGATGACCGGCGTCCAGGGCCTCAGCGATACGTTCCGTCGGATGCGTCTTCGAGACAGCAACGAGTTCTATGTCTTTAGCATCGCGCCCGGCGTTTCGCGCCGCCTTCTCCATCCGCTCTTTCACCTGCGACAAGCGCTGCGCCACCGAGTTTGTCATGCTCTTCCAATCCGCATCTCATCTGACCTTATCCTGCGGGGCATAGGCCAACCGCCGTCACCCAACGCGGCCCGCCGCCCCACTTACATTAGATAGGATAGGAATGCTGCCTTCCACTGACGGCGAGCGCGTCCCACACGCCCCCGGGATCACGCGCCGCCAAATCTAGAAGGAAAGGGAAATCCCGAAAAGTCCGGTGGTCCCTTCCTTGTCGGACGCACCGCCACTCCTGCTGTGTTCGCTGCGGGAGTGCTGCAGCGTGCCCATGGCGTCGATCCCGGGCGCCAGGGAGTAGCTCGCCCCCAACTCCAGCATGTATACGCGCTCCGGCTGAGACTGGGTGCCCTCCTGCCAATTCACCGCGAACGCGGGACCAAAGGAAAAGCTCTTGAGAGAATAGCGCACCCCTGCAGACAGCGTGTGCTGCTGGTCATAGCGAAGACCCTGCTCGCCAAAACCGTAAGCAAGGCCTCCGAGAAAGCCGCCATAGCCAAGCTGCAAGCCACCTGACAACGCCCGGCTCTTGGCGGCGGGCGTCGCATCGACCGCCACGGCACCGCTTTCACCCCCAATAGAAGCGGAAAGTTCTACGGGGCCGAGGAAGGTGCTGTAGAATTCGCGACCGTGTAGCCGCTCGCTGACGGCCTGGGCTTGGTTCCCACCCATCAGAAACCCCTGGTGAAAACCACCGAGGCCAAGCTGCAAGCCGGTTTCCTGCGCTGAGACAGCCGATGAAGAAGCGGCGGCCAGCGCGACGCAGAAAACTCCGACGGCGAAGCGCATGAAGCTGAACCTCTACAAGGCCGTTTGGTATTGTTGCACCATCGGCTGTACATCAATGCGCCGAATGGCCCTTTCCGTCAATTGGCTGATGGGCAGACCGTGCTGGGAACCGATAAGCTGTACCGGCCCTTTCGTCCCAATGAGCTTGAGCCGCCACATTCACTAGGGGCTGTGGCTGTAGGGGAAAAAAATAGATGATCAAGAGCTCGCGATCTTTTGCAAGAAGTACTGTTCTCGCCCTTTGTCTTGCCTCCTGCGGCCTCTTGCTGGCGGCCTGTCAGGGCGCAACCTCTTCGCGCGGGGACTATGCTCCCGGTTATCGGGTGAGTGATCTGGCTCTGGCAGCGCGCAACAACGGCGTGCCACTTACGGTTACAGGCAATCCGTTGGGGCTCAGTGATGCGGAAGCGACCCAAGCGATCATCGAACGATTCAAAGTCCCGGGCTGGGCGCCGCAGGTCGCCTTCCGGCCTCGCAACGCTCAGGACGGCGGCTATGGAGTCGTTCTCATTTTCGATCCGGTCCTGGACGCGACGCCTCAACAGGCTTGTGGGGTGCAGTTCGGCCGCGCCCTTCCCTATGCGCCGCAAGGCGATCGCCATCGCGTCGTAGCTGCCTTCTGCAACGGAGGACCCATGAGCAGCACGCGTGCCAGCTTCGAACCGGTGAGCGGCCCAGACGACCCTCGCTTCCAAGAACTTCTGAACCAGATCTCGCTGACACTCTTCCCGGCTTACAATCCGGAGATGCGCGATCGTGACTCCGAAATCATGATCTCACGATAAGAAGCTAGGGGGCGGAAGTAACGATCCGCCGGGTGAATTTGCATTGAGCCAGATCTTGGCGTCGTCGTTCACTGCTCCTCATCCGGCGTTTGCTGTTTGAAGTCCCGGCGGATACTGGCATAGTGCCGCTCCGTCGGCTGGCGCAGGTCGGCGATCCTTCTTGGCGTGAAAATTGGTGGACTATGTGGAAACGCGCGGCGAGTCTTTGCCTTCTGCTGGGTCTGGCGGCCTGCGGTCCTTCCTCTAACGAAAACGTTCGCTACGACTATCCCGACAGGATGGATCGCTTCGGACGCCCCTCTTATGAGGGTGAGCCAGGCATCTTCGGCGAAGATGGTCTGCTGCTGTTTGGCAACCGCGCGGAAACGCCTGAGGCAGGTGCGGGTGCGGGGATCGGGGTCAACGCCTATCTGTGGCGAGCCTCTCTCGACACGCTCAACTTCCTGCCACTGGCATCGGCGGATCCCTTCGGTGGCGTGATCATTACGGATTGGTACACGCCGCCTGAGACGCCGAATGAGCGATTCAAGGTCAATCTGCTGATCCTCGGCAGCGATCTACGCGCCGACGGCGTACGCGCCACCGTCTTCCGACAGGTGCGCGACGGCGGAAGCTGGGTCGACGCGCCGACTTCGGAAGCGAGCGGGCGCGAGATCGAGGATGCCATCCTGACCCGCGCGCGGCAGCTACGCATCGCCGGCCTTAACTGATCAGCAAAGGAAAGATCCCGGCGTCTGAAGTGCCGCCACGGCGCGACGCGCAGGGGCACGAGAAAGCACAATGAGCCGCTATAATCCGAAAGAAACCGAAGCGAAATGGCAGAGCGCCTGGGAAGAAGAAGGCTGTTTTCAGACAGCCGACCGCCCTGGCGCAGAAGACAAGCGGCCCAAGTACTACGTCCTCGAGATGTTCCCCTACCCTTCGGGGCGCATCCATATGGGGCACGTTCGCAACTACTCGATCGGTGACGTGATTGCTCGCTACAAGCGGGCTCGTGGCTTCAACGTCATGCACCCCATGGGGTGGGATGCTTTCGGCCTGCCGGCGGAGAACGCGGCAAGCGAAAGAGGCATTCATCCGGCAAAGTGGACCTACGACAACATCGCTGCGATGCGCGCCCAGCTGCGCCTGATGGGGCTCTCCATAGACTGGTCCCGAGAGTTCGCGACCTGCGATCCCGAGTACTATGCGCACCAGCAGGAGATCTTCCTGGATTTTCTCGATGCGGGCCTGGTCTATCGAAAGGAATCCTGGGTCAACTGGGATCCGGTAGACCAGACGGTGCTGGCCAACGAGCAGGTCATCGATGGCCGGGGATGGCGCTCCGGCGCGCTCATCGAGCGGCGTCGCCTCGCCCAATGGTTCTTCCGCATAACCGCCTTTTCGGAAGAGCTGCTGGCGGCCCTGGATGAACTGGAGCGCTGGCCCGAGAAGGTGCGCCTTATGCAGCGGAACTGGATCGGCCGTTCCGAAGGCGCGAAGGTTCGTTTCGAACTCGTCGGACGCGATCAGGCTATCGAGGTCTTCACCACACGTCCCGACACTCTCTTTGGGGCCTCCTTCTGCGGCCTGTCGCCCCACCACCCCCTGACCGCGGAGCTGGCCGAACAGAATCCCGAGCTCGCCGCGTTCGTCGCTGAATGCGACCGACTGGGCACCAGCGAGGAGGCCATCGAAACGGCGGAGAAGCGCGGGTTCGACACCGGACTAAAGGTTCGCCATCCGCTCGATCCCGACTGGGAACTGCCGGTGTATGTCGCCAACTTCGTCCTGATGGAATATGGCACCGGCGCCATCTTCGGCTGTCCGGCGCATGATCAGCGCGACCTGGATTTCGCGCGCAAGTACAGCCTGCCGGTTCGCCCGGTCGTCTTGCCGCCTCAGGCCGACGCCCAGTCCTTCGCGATCGAGGACGAGGCCTACGTTGGCGAAGGAACGATCATCAACTCCAGCTTCCTGGACGGAAAGCCCGTAGAGGACGCCAAGCGCGCGGTCATCGAGCGCTTGGAGAAGCTCGAGAAAGGTGAAGGTCGGGTGCAGTTCCGACTGCGCGACTGGGGCGTCTCCCGGCAGCGCTATTGGGGCTGTCCGATCCCCATCATTCACTGTGAGAGCTGCGGCGCCGTGCCCGTTCCCCGGGATCAGCTGCCCCTGCGCCTGCCGGAAGACGTCACCTTCGACAAGGCCGGGAATCCGCTGGCGCACCATCCGACCTGGAAGCACACCAGCTGTCCGAAGTGCGGTGGCGAAGCAGTGCGCGACACCGACACCATGGACACCTTCGTGGACTCCTCCTGGTATTTCGCGCGCTTCTGCAGCCCGCGGGTGGAGGACAAGCCATTGGATCGGCAGGCCGTCGACTATTGGCTACCCGTCGACCAGTACATCGGCGGCATCGAGCACGCCATCCTGCATCTGCTCTACTCGCGCTTCTTCACTCGTGCCTTGAAGAAAACAGGGCATCTCGGCGTGGAGGAGCCCTTCGCCGGCCTCTTTACCCAGGGCATGATCGGCCACGAAACCTACCGGAGTGAAGAAGGCCACTGGCTTTCTCCCGACGAGGTGGTTGAAACCGACGACGGCACCCTGCGCACCCACGACGGCCGACCGGTCATCCGTGGCCGCGTGGAAAAGATGAGCAAGTCGAAGCGCAATACGGTCGATCCGGAGCAAATCATCGGAACCTATGGGGCGGACACCGCCCGCTGGTTCATGCTCTCGGACAGCCCGCCAGAGCGGGAGATGGAATGGACTGACGCGGGCATCGAAGGTGCCTGGCGCTTCACTCAGCGCCTCTGGCGGCTCGTGACAGAGGCCCTCGAACATCTTCCGCCGCCGGGCAGTCCGCAGCCTGCAGAGATTACCGGTCCGGCACTGGCGCTGCGCCGGCAGACACACAAGACAATCAAGACCATCAGCGAGGACATCGAGTCCTTCCATTTCAACCGGGCAGTCGCGCGGATCTACGAGCTCACCAATGCAGCCTCCTCCTTCAAGGGGCGCGGCGAGGCCGATGTCTGGGTGCTGCGCGAGGCTTGTGAAACGCTAGCTCGGATCGTCTCGCCCATGATGCCTCATCTTGCCGAGGAGCTCTGGGACCGTCTGGGCGGTGAAGGGCTGCTTGCCCGCGCCCCCTGGCCGGAAGCAGACCCAAAGCTCGCGCAGGATGAAGTGGTCACCATTGCCGTGCAGGTAAACGGGAAGCTGCGCGCCAAGCTTGAGCAGCCCATGAACGCGGCGGAAGATGTGCTGCGCGAAGCTGCCCTGACTGATCCGACGGTGACCAAGTATCTGGAGGGGCGGACGCCGCGGAAGGTCATCGTGGTACCGAATCGGATCGTCAATGTCGTGGTCTAGGCGCCAACTGATCCTTTCAGTGACGGCGGTCGGTGGCGCCCTCGCTCTGGGCGGCTGTGTCGTGCGCCCGCTCTACAGCACGGCCAGCGATGTTACCGCAGATACTTCCGAAGGCATGTCCGGCGTCTCCGCCATCTCGATCCGCCCGATTCCCGATCGCACCGGTCAGATGCTCCACAACGATCTGCGGGATTTGCTCAACCCGCACGGACAGCCGGTCGAGCCCCTCTATGACCTCGAGGTCGCCTTAGACGAACGCGTGCGCGAGTCCGGTCTGCGCAGAACGGAGACGGCGACCCGCGGGACGCTGACGCTGCGGGCGGACTATATTTTGCTTTCTCGTGCAACCGGGGAGCTTGAGACCCGGGGTCGAGCCCAGTCGATCGTCGGCTTTAACCTGGTGGACAGCGGCTTCGCGAATCATGTCTCCCACCAAAGCGCTCAGGAACGCGCCATTCGGGAAGTTGCCCAGGAGATCAGGCGGCGCCTGGCGCTTTATCTTGCCGAGGCGGCCAGCTAGCCGAGCCGTGCGGTGGAACTCAAAAGCGCACTATTTTCGGGCCAGCTTAACCACCTCCTGCCAAAGCTGAGGTTTCTCCTCTTCTATGGACCCGACGCCGGCCTCGTCGCCGAGTTGGCGGAGCAGGCCGTCCGCGCCGTGCTGGGAGAAGACAAGGACCCTTTCAGGCTCGCCGAACTGAGCGCTCGGCAGCTCAGAGAAGATCCGGCGCTCTTGGCCGACGAGGCGGCCGCGCTCGCTTTTACCGGGGGACGAAGGGTCGTTCGCCTGCGTGAGATAGGCAATGATCTGGCCAAGCAGCTCGCCGCCTTCGTGACGAATCCGGTAGGCGAGGCGCTGGTGGTCGCGGAAGCCGGAGACCTCCCGAAACGCTCCGACCTGGTGAAAGCCATCACCAACGCCGGCGAGCATGCGGCGGTTGTAGCCTGTTATCGGGACGAGGGCGGAGGCCTTGCACGCTTTGCCGAATCAGTGCTGCGCGAAGCCAACCTGGGCATTACCCCGCAAGCCCTTTCACTCCTGGCCAGCCAGCTTGGGGGCGACCGCCAGCTAAGCCGGCGCGAGATAGAAAAGCTGATCCTTTACAAGGGCGAGGGTCGTGTGGAACTGGAGGATGTCCGCGCCTGCATCGGCGATGGCGCAGCGCTGGACCTCGATGATCTCGCGCTTGCCGTGGCCGAGGGTGACGCTGCAAATCTAGACCGCATATTGCGGCGCAGCCTGCGACAGGGCGCGAGTGCCGTGCAAATCCTCCGGCAGGTGATGCGACATTTCCAGCGCCTGCAGTTCGTGGCAGGGCACCTGGCAGAGGGCGGCTCTGCAGAAGCCGCTATGAACCGGCTGCAGCCTCGTCCCTTCTGGAAGATTGCCAAGCGCTTTGAGGGGCAGGCGCGCCGCTGGCCCCCTGCGCGCCTTTCGGCCGCCAGCGCACGCCTGCTGGAGGCGGAAGCCGCGTGTAAACGCACAGGTGCCAATGACGCGGTGCTCTGTGCTCAGGTTCTTCTTGGCATCGTCATGAGCGCGCCGAAAATACGGCGATAAGCCTCAACTGGATCGCCGACTGGCTAACCCCGTTTCGGTGCCGAGCGTAGAGCGCGGTAGAAATCGTAGACCGCGAGAAGGACGACCAGTCCGATCACGATCCCCAGATCAAACCGCGGAACCCTTATCACCAGTACCGACAGGAAGGCGATCAGGCAGAGGAGCGCCACAGCAGCAAGGATACGGTCCGAGGTCATGGGTCAGCTCCCCTCCGGAAGTGGGCCACGCAGCGTTTCTAGCATCCAGCGGGCGGTGCGCAGCAGTCGGCCGTCGCGCCCCCGTCTTCCGACCAGCTGTACGCCGATCGGCAGATCGTCAGCGCCGACAAGCAGGGGCATGCTCAGCGCCGGCAGCCCGCAGAAGGTCCAGAGTGTACAGAAAGCGGGGCTGCCGGTGGTATCGATCGTGGGGGCCTGCCCCGACGTTCCAGGCGTGATGAGCGCATCGAAGCGCTCGAAGAGCTCCTCCAAGCCGACGTTGAGGATCTCGATCCAGTCATGCGCGATGTTGTAATCCACCGCGAGTATTCTCTGACCCTCTTCGATCATCTCTCGCAAGCGTGGGCTGAGCTGCTCCTTGTCGCGGTGATAGTAGTGGCCGTAGTGCTTTGCGAGATCGGCCAAGTGGATCGTACGGTGCAGTTCGACGGCGCGCCCGAAAACCTCCGGGAGCTCCACCTCCTCCACATCCCCCAGCTCCGCGACCAGTTCCGCGTAGCCCTCGCGCAGGTCCGCCTCCGTATCCTCCCAATAGGGCCCCCGCACGAAGGCAAGGGCTGGCCGTACGGGCGGTTTGGATCTGGCGGTCGCAAGCAGCTGAGGGCGGGCCACCAGCCGCATGGCGGAGTCCTGCTCATCGAAGCCGGCCATAGCGTCATGCAGCAGGGCGACATCTTCGATGGTGCGGGCGAAGCCGCCTAGATTGTCCAAGGTAGGGGACTGGGTTGTGGCACCGCTGCGGGAGATCAATCCACGGCTCGGTTTGAACCCGACAACCCCACAATAGGAAGCCGGACGCACCACTGAACCGTTTGTCTGAGACCCAAGGGCCAGTGGCGCCATGCCGGATGCCACGGCAGCGGCAGATCCGGAAGAGGAGCCGCCGGGCGTTCGCGAGGGATCGTGTGGGTTGCGTGTCTTGCTGGGCTGGTAAACCGCAAGTTCGGTGGTAACCGTCTTGCCCAGGATGACAGCGCCCGCTTCCCGCAGCCGGCTCACGACGAAAGCATCCTGGCGCGCCCGTCGCCCTGCATCCAGTGGGGTGCCGTTTTCGCAAGGCAGCCCCGCTACATCGATAATGTCCTTCACCGCAACCGGAACGCCGTGCAGCGGCCCGATGGCGTGACCGGACTGTCGATGCCGATCCAGAGCCTTTGCCTGCCGTAGAGCGTAGTCCGGATCGAGATGAGCCCAGGCCTGAACCTTCTCCTCCGTTTGCGAGATACGCTCCAGGTAAGCTTCCGTCACCTCCACCGCGCGGGCGCTGCCCGCGGCCAGCCTCTCTGCCAGTTCACACGCTGGCAGGGCAAGCAACTCCTGATACTTCGCCGCTTTGCTCACAAGATACTCCTAGCGTCCATAGATCTGGCTCGGCAGCCAGAAGGCAAGCTGCGGGAAGCTGTAGAGCAGGAACATGCTCAAGAACACCAGGAAGAGGTAGGGAACGATGCCCTTGAAGATATCGACCAGCTGAACATGGGGCGGTGAAATGCCTTTCAGGTAGTAGGCTGACATCGCCATGGGCGGTGTCAGGAAGGAGGTTTGCAGGTTCAAGGCAATCAGGATGCCGAAGAAGAGCGGATCGATTTCGAAGTGCGCCACCAGCGGCAGGAAGATGGGCACGAAGATGATGATGATCTCGCTCCATTCCAGCGGCCAGCCGAGCAGGAAGATGACAAGCTGGGCCAGCAGCAGGAAGGTCAGGGCCGACAGCTGCAGACTCAGGACGAAGTTGCTGATCACTTGTTCGCCGCCCAGATACGAGAAGACGGAGGCGAACGTCCAGGAGCCGACGAACAGCCAGCACACCATCGCCGAGGTCTTGACCGTCAGGTAGACGGACTCGCGCAGTCTCTCCCAGGTCAGCGCTCGGTATATGGCTGCCAGGACCAGCCCCCCCAGAGCGCCGATGGCGGCGGCCTCCGACGGCGTCGCCAGGCCGAAGAGGATCGCCCCGAGGACGGCCAGAATCAGAATGGCGAGTGGGAAGAAAGAGGTCAGGAGCATGACGATCAGCTTGCCGGTGCTGACCTCCCCAACCTCCTCTTTGCTCGGCTTTGGCGCCAGCTCCGGCTGCATCCAGGCGCGGATCAGCACATAGGCGACGTAAAGGCCTGCAAGCAGGAAGCCCGGGAACAAGGCGCCGGCATAAAGCCGCACGATCGAGACGCCCGAAGTCGCCGCATAGACGATCAGCATGATCGACGGGGGAATGAGGATGCCGAGGCAGCCGCCGGCACAGATGACCCCTGCCGCGAAACTGGTGTTGTAGCGCGCCCGCAGCATCGCCGGGAAGGCAAGCAGCCCCATTAGCGTGACCACGGCGCCGACGATGCCCGTCGCCGTCGCGAAGAGGGCGCAGGTGATGAGCGAGGCCACCGCCATCGATCCAGGGAGATTGCGCGCGGCGATGTTCAAGGTGCCGAAGAGGCGCGCAACGATGTTCGCCCGCTCCACGATGTAGCCCATGAAGAGAAAGAGCGGCACCGCGGTGAGCACATCGTTCGCCATGACCGAGTAGGTCTGGTTGACGAAAAGATCGAATATTCGGTTGTTCAGAAAGGCGCCGATGTAGGCCTCTATCTGCTCGAAGAAGCCCGCTCCCTCTTCTATGGCGCGATCATAGGCGCGCCACATGCGGCGGCCGTCAAAGTAGGCGTAGTACCCAAAACCGACCGCCATCCCCATCAGGGTGAAGGCAATCGGAAATCCCAACATGATGAGGAAGATGAACAGCCCCAGCATGAGGATGGCAACTTGTGGATCCGTCATCGACCCTGTCCTTCGGACCCCGAGAGCCCGACATGCTTGGTATCCCCAATGAGGTCAGCGACCGCGCCGCGGTCCCTTTCTGACAAGAGCACGGCCTCGAGCTCCTCGACGTCTTCGACCTGCTGCGGCCACTCCCCCGTCCTCATCGCGACGATGCAGCGGCAGACCTGGGCGATGCCTTGAATGAAGAGCAGGAGGCCCGCCGCCACGATCAGGGTCTTGAACTGGAAGATGGGTATGTTGGCAGGGCTGAACTGGCTGACTTCCATATAGCGCCAGGAAGAGCGCGCGTACTTCCATCCCGCGAAGATGAGCGCCAGAACACCGGGGAAAAAGAAGAGAATATAGAGGATCAGTTCGATCGTCGCTTGCGTTCGAACCGGCCAAAGACGGTAGATGAAATCGGCCCGCACGTGCGCATTTCGCGAGAGAGCGTAGGCACCGGCCATCATGAACAGACTACCGTACATCATGTAGCTGATATCGAAGGCCCAGGGCGTCGGGCGGCCCAGCACGTAACGAACCAGTACTTCGTAGCTCACACCCAGCGTCATCAAAACAATCAGCCAGGCAAACGCCTTACCAAACCACATCGAAATCTTATCGATAAAGGTAATGAAGCCTAACACCGGCCGGCCCCCACTCTACTTGCCAGAAAACGGGGGCGGCAGAATCCGCCGCCCCCGCTCGCTCCCTAACGCTGGCGTCAGAAGTCGATCTTGCCGGGATAGTAGTGCTGATAGGCTCGCTTGTAGTCGGCGCCCGCCATCAAGTCGTAGAACACGACCCGCTCGCACCAGTCGCGCTGGCTTTCGACCACCTTCTTGAAGAATTCATCCTGCGTGAGGCCTTCCAGGAGCTGATCCCAGGCATCGAGCTGCGCCTGCATGATGGAGTCGGGCGTACGCAGCACATTGACACCATCCTCGTCGATCAGACCTTGGAGATCCGACGAATAAAGATCCATCGCCTTCGAGTAGTTGGCGGTGGCCGAGGCTTCCACTCCGTACCTCAGGATCGCCTGCAGCTCGTCGGGCAGATCCTCAAACATGTCCTTGTTGAAGATGAACTCGAAGGTTTCGTTGGCTTGATGGTAGGAGCCCATCATGTAGTTCTTGGCGACATCCTGGGCGCCGAAACGACGGTCGGACGTCGGGTTGTTGAACTCGAAGGCGTCCAGAACCCCGCGTTCCATGGCGGGCACGATTTCGCCACCCGGCAACTGCGTGACCGCCGCACCCATGGACTGGAAGAGGTCGGCCGCGAGCCCGACCGTACGATACTTGAGCCCCTGCAGCTGGTCCGCGGATTCCACCGGCTCCTTGAACCAGCCGAGCGGCTGCGGCGGCATTGGCATGCCAAACATGCCGATGACGTTCAGGCCAAGAATGTCCTGTACCAGTTCGTCGTAGAGCGCCTGGCCGCCGCCGTGGTGGACCCAGGCAAGCATCTGTGTCGGATTGCCGCCGAAGACCGGCCCGGTTCCGAACAGCGAGGCCGCCTTGTGCTTGCCATACCAATAGGCGGCAACGGTGTGCGCGATATCGATGACGCCGTCGCTACAGCCATCCTGAACCTGGAAAGCGCCCACGATGGCACCGGCCGGGGTAAGATCGATCGTCAGGCGCCCGCCCGCCATGGCCTCGACGCGCGACACGTAGTCGGCAGCCATCTCGTGGAAGACGTCACTCGATGGCCAGGACGACTGCATACGCAGCGTAATGGTCTGAGCGCGAGAAACTTGCGGCATTGCCAGAGAAGCTGCACCGACCCCGGCAGCAATAGCGCTCCCCTTGAGCAACTTGCGGCGTGAAACCTTGTTAGACTGAGCATCAGACATGCGTCGCCTCCTCTGCGTTTCCCAATTTATATCTTGCACCAGCATTGCGTGCCGGGCGCGGTTCACTCGCTTTAAGGGGGCGCTTGCTTCTCCCGGCCCCCCATCTCAACGAATGCCTTTATTATGGTATGGCACATGCAGCCGCAGGACCGCTAGAGAAAATTATAACGCTCTCATGACGAAGGCGTTGGGCTACCCCGCCCGCCGCTAACTATCCAACTCGGGGTAGAATCGGAAGATGCCAGCCTCGTTGAAAGGCAGACGGCGCGGCGACTGGAGGTAAGCGGAAACGGGTGGCTGTGCCGCAACCAGATCGTGTAGCGCGACCAAAGCATCTACATCCACAGCTGTCCGTTTGATGGCTTTGGGAAAGGCATAGCGCAGCCCGGCCATGATCTGAAAAAGAGACAGATCGACGTAGGTGAGGCTTTGTCCTGTAAGGAATCCGCCTCCGTCTCCCGACTCGAGAAGACGGTCAAAGTAGCGGAGGAACTTCGGCAAGCGCTCATCCCTGAAGTCAGCGGCGCGCCGCCGCGCTTCTTCCTGCTGCTCCTCGTAATAGAGGCCCGAGCCGATCGGATGATGCACATCATGGATCTCCTTGACGAAATCCTCGATCGTCAACTGCAGCTGATGCAGCCAGAGGCGATCCGCTTCTTCATCGGGGGCCAAGTTAAGGCGCGGCCCCAGGTAGAGGAGAATGTTGGCCGTTTGCGCAAGGATCAGGTTCCCGTGCTTCAGAAACGGCGGCGCGAAGGGCGGTCGCTGATCGCTCTTCCCTTCCATCAAGGCCATCATTGCGGAAAGCCCTTTGGCTTCCCGCGCTACATCCCGGTATTGGGCACCCGCCGCCTCGAGGGCGAGGCGCACGAACTCGCCTCGCCCTTGTATTTCCGGCCAGTAGTAGAGCTCGTAGATCATGCCTCAGCTCCATCGAGTCTTGCTTGACTGGAACGTTGTCTTCGATCCGGAACGAGCTGTCGCTACTCCTTTACCGGATGCTGCGCCATCAGTTCCAAAGCCTTGACCATGGCCGAATGATCCCAGTCGAAGCCGCCTTGCGCGACGCAAGCGCTAAACAAGGCTTGCGCTGTGCCGGTATTGGGTAGCGCTACGCCCAGTTCACGCGCCGACTGCAGCGCCAGATTGAGATCCTTCTGATGCAAGCCAATCCGGAACCCCGGATCAAAGGTCCGCTTGATCATTCGTTCGCCGTGAATCTCCAGAATTTTTGAGCCTGCGAAGCCGCCCATCAGGGCTTCTCGCACTTTCGCGGGATCGGCGCCAGCCTTGGAGGCAAAAACCAAAGCTTCACCGACTGCTTCGATGGTCAAGGCAACGACGATCTGATTGGCCACCTTGCAGGTTTGTCCGTCCCCATTCTGCTCGCCGACGAGCGTGATGTTCTTGCCCATCAGTTCGAGCAGGGGCAGCAGGCGGTCGAAGGTGGCGCGCGCACCGCCGCACATGATGGTCAGCGTCTGGTTCTTGGCCCCGACCTCGCCGCCGGAAACGGGGGCATCGAGATATTCTCCGCCCTGGGCCAGGATTCGCTTGGCAAAGTCTGCTGTTGCAGTGGGGGAGATGGAGCTCATGTCCAGCACCGCCGCGCCGCGCTGAAGCCCTTGCGCCACCCCCTCTTCTGCAAAGAGGACCTTTTCAACATCCGGCGTGTCCGGAAGCATGAGGATGACCACCTCGGCGCGCTCGGCCACCTCACGGGCGCTCTTGCAGGCGATGGCTCCGCCAGAAACCAACTCTTCCGGTAGCGGCGAGCGATGCTGCAGTAGAAAAAGTTCGTGCCCTGCCGCCTGCAGGTGACCCGCCATGGGGCGCCCCATAATGCCGGTGCCGATGAATCCGATTTTCATTGCTTTCCTCCCTGATGATGACTGCTTGGCCCGCGCCGGCTGGCGCTTATGAACTCGCTTTACTGGTAACGCCTCAGGCTCCCTCGGCCAAGTTTCTGCATGCAATGGCTATTCGGATGCCTTGAAAAAAGTCGTTGCCCGACGAATTTTACACTGCTTGCGCTGCTATGAGGGCGGCCTTTCCCAGGGGAAGCTTCCGTTTGACTGTCTATATCCTGCTGCTGGCCGGCCTCGCCTTGCTCCTGACCGGCGGGGAGATCCTCGTGCGCGGCTCTGTTGGAGCGGCAAGAAGTCTTGGTGTCTCACCGATGGTGATCGGCATTACGCTGGTTGGCTTCGGGACCTCGACTCCGGAACTCATGGCTTCGGTCGAGGCAGCCTTCATCGGTTCGCCGGGCATTGCGATCGGCAACGTCGTTGGATCCAATGTTGCCAACATTTTGCTGATCCTCGGCGTGGCCGCGCTCATCGCGCCCATCACCATCCAACGTCGCCCCCTGCGTCGGGACGGGGCGGTAATGATCGCTGCGACTGTCTTGTTCGGTCTGATCCTGGCGACCGGCTACATGGCGCGCTGGACAGGCTTCCTCTTCATTCTTTTGCTCATCGCCTACGTCAGCTACTGCTACTGGTCGGAGCGGAACCTGGGGGAAGAGTCTCTCCAGGCAAGAGATGCAGAGGAGATCGCCGCGCCCAAGGGCCCGCTGTGGCGCCACCTGCTACTTGCCATTGCCGGCCTCGCCGGCGTCATCTTTGGCGCCCGCCTGCTCGTCGATGCAGCCATCAATATCGCGCGCCTGTACGAGATTTCCGAAACCGTCATCGGCGTGTCCATCGTCGCGGTAGGCACATCCTTGCCGGAACTCGCCGCAGCGGTCAGCGCTTCATTGCGGCGGCAGGGCGACATAGCTTTCGGCAACATTATCGGCTCCAACATCTTCAATATCCTGTTCATCCTGGGGGTGACCGCCAGCATCAAGCCGATCCCCGTGCCGCAGGAGATCTTGCGGCTGGACTATTGGGTGATGGCGGGCGCCGCCCTCCTGCTTATTTTCGTTTCCTATACCGGCTGGAAGGTCATACGGCGGGAAGCGGCGCTTTTCCTTCTGCTCTACGCCGGCTACATGACCCTGCTCTTCTCGCCGGCCGCACGCGGAACCTTCGGTCTTTAAAACAGATCGTCTCAGGTGGAACTGGGACTGGAACCGCGGTTGATCCCGCCTTAAGGTGACCCCATGAACCCCGTAATGGTTGCCCTTGTGGTGATCGCGATGCTGATCACCCTGGGCGTGCTCTTCACCGGCCTGTTCGCGATGGCGCGAGGGGGAGAGTTCAACAAGAAGTACGGCAACAAGCTGATGCGCTACCGCATTTTGGCGCAGGGCCTGGCCCTGTTGCTCTTTGCGATTGCCATGATCGGCCACTGATCTGCCTCAGGAGGGGCTCCCGTGGTTCAACTCACGCGCATCTACACCCGCGGTGGCGACAAGGGCAAAACCTCGCTCAGCACCGGCAAGCGGGTGGTCAAGCATGACCTTCGCGTTGCGGCTTACGGCGAGATCGATGAGGCGAACGCCATTATCGGATTGGCGCGACAGCACACGGAAGGTGAGATCGACAGCTTGCTGGCCCGCGTGCAGAACGATCTTTTCGACCTGGGCGCCGACCTCTCGACGCCGCACAGCGAGGCGCCCCGCTTCCCTCCCCTGCGCATTCAGGCAGCGCAGGTTACCGCTATGGAAGAGGCAATCGACCGCTTTAACGCGGAGCTTCAGCCACTAAAGTCCTTTATCCTGCCCGGTGGCAGCGCAGCCGCGGCTTGGCTGCATCTCGGCCGTACCGTGGTACGTCGGGCCGAGCGCGCGATGACGGCGCTGGCAGCAGAGGAGGAGATCAATCCCGAAGCCATCCGCTACACCAACCGCTTGTCCGATCTACTTTTTGTTCTCGCGCGGGTGATGAATGACAACGGCCAGGCCGATGTGCTTTGGATCCCCGCAAAGAACCAGCAATAATGCCTTTTTGGGCCGGGCTTCAGGTAATTGACAGGCCCTGGAGCTCTACTTATCGTGCCCGGCGCTCGTTTCCGGCAACCGCCAAAAAGCTGGCGGAAATCATCAGGAAGGTAACAGGCAGCCCATGAAGGTACTGGTCGCCGTCAAGCGTGTCATTGACGCCTATGTTAAGGTTCGGGTGAAGGCCGACGGATCCGGCGTCGAGACACAGAACGTCAAGATGTCGATGAACCCCTTTTGTGAGATCGCGGTGGAAGAAGCCGTGCGCATGAAGGAGGCCGGCATCGCCAGCGAGATTGTGGTGGTTTCTTGCGGTCAGCAGAACAGCCAGGAAACGATCCGCACAGCTCTGGCGATGGGCGCCGATCGCGGCATCCTCGTTCAGACCGATGAGGAACTGCAGCCGCTGGCCATCGCCAAGCTGCTGAAGGCGGTTGTCGAGAAGGAGCAGCCCGAGGTGGTCCTCATGGGCAAGCAGGCGGTCGACAACGACTTCAATCAGACAGGCCAGATGCTGTCCGCACTGCTGGGCTGGTCCCAGGCGACCTTCGCCTCCAAGATCGAAAAGGCGGACAGTTCCCTGACCGTGACGCGCGAGATCGACGGCGGCCTCGAAACCGTCGAGATCAAGCTGCCGGCCGTCGTGACCGCTGACTTGCGCCTCAACGAGCCGCGCTACGCGTCGCTGCCGAACATCATGAAGGCGAAGAAGAAGCCGATTGACGTACTGCCGGCCGCCGATCTCGGAGTGGACGCCGCTCCCCGCCTGCAGGTGGTCAAGGTCAGCGAACCGCCAGTTCGCCAAGCCGGGGTCAAGGTGGGCTCGGTTGCCGAACTGGTCGACAAGCTGAAGAACGAAGCGAAGGTCATCTGATAATGAGCATTCTGGTTGTTGCCGAGCACGAAGGCGATGCCCTCAAGCCCTCCACGCTTAGCGCCGTCACTGCCGCCAAGGAGATCGCGAACCATGCTGGGGGGGATCTGCACCTTCTGGTCGTTGGCAAGGGCATAGATGCAGTCGCCGAGGCCGCTGCCAAGGTTGGCGGTATCGCCAAGGTGCTGAAGGCCGATGACGAAGCGTACGAGCACCTGCTGGCCGAGAGTGTTGCGCCGCTGTTGGTAGGGCTTGCGGAAGGCTACGACTATGTCATCGCGCCTGCCGGTACCTTTGCCCGCAACGTGCTGCCGCGGGCCGCGGCGCTGCTCGACCTGCAGCCGCTGACCGACGCCATTGCGGTGGAGAGCGCCGATACCTTCGTGCGCCCCATCTACGCGGGCAACGCCCTTGCCACGGTGAAGATGAATGACGCGCGCAAGCTTCTTACCGTTCGTGCGACGGCCTTCGATGCAGCAGAAGCCGAGGGCGGCTCGGCCGCAATCGAGGCCGTGGAGGCAGCCGGATCAAGTGACCAGTCGCGTTACATCGGGTCCGAACTGACCAAGTCGGAGCGCCCGGAGCTTACGAGCGCCCGCGTAGTGGTATCCGGGGGCCGTGGCATGCAAAGCGGCGAGAACTTCGCCATGCTCGAGCAGCTGGCCGATCGGCTGGGCGCCGCCGTCGGAGCAAGCCGGGCCGCGGTTGATGCGGGCTTCGTTCCGAACGACTACCAGGTTGGTCAGACCGGAAAGGTGGTCGCGCCCGAGCTGTATATCGCCGTCGGAATTTCCGGCGCCATCCAGCATTTGGCTGGCATGAAGGACAGCAAGGTCATCGTGGCCATCAACAAGGATGAGGAAGCCCCGATCTTCCAGGTTGCCGACTATGGCCTTGTGGCGGATCTCTTTCAGGCAGTTCCAGAGCTGGAGCAAGAGCTCTCCAAGGTTCTTTGATTTATAGTTTGCCGCACGGCGGAAACGTCAGCGTGATCGGAGTAAGGTAATGGCCGAACAAGGCCCTGCGCCCCAGGACTTCCAGACGGTCGGTGTCATCGGCGCCGGCCAAATGGGTAGTGGCATCGTGCAGGTCTGCGCGATGGCCGGATACAATGTCCGTCTGCAAGACATCGGCGAGGAGCCGTTGCAGAAGGGGCTCGACGCGATCAAGCGGAACCTCGATCGCCAGGTGCAGAAGGGGCGGGTCAGCGAAGCCGACCGCGACGCCGCACTGGCACGTGTTTCCACCGACATCTCGCTGGAATCCCTCTTCGATTGCGATCTCGTGATCGAAGCGGCCACAGAAAATGAGGAGATCAAGCGGGCGATCTTTCAGCAGCTGTGCCAGGGCTTGAAGCCGGAGGCACTGGTCTGCACCAACACCTCCTCGATCTCGGTGACTCGCCTGGCCTCGGTGACCGACCGGCCGGAACGCTTCATGGGCATGCACTTCATGAACCCGGTGCCCGTGATGCAGCTCGTCGAACTGATCCGGGGCATTGCGACCTCGGAAGAAACCTTCTCTCGGATTCGACAGATGACGGTCCGCCTCGGCAAGACACCGGTGGCCGCCGAGGATTTCCCGGCCTTCATCGTGAATCGCATTCTGCTGCCGATGATCAACGAGGCCGTCTATACCCTTTACGAAGGGGTAGGATCGGTTGAGGCGATCGATACGGCGATGAAGCTGGGCGCCAATCACCCCATGGGGCCGCTGGAGCTTGCGGACTTCATCGGGCTCGATACCTGCCTCGCCGTGATGTACGTCCTCTACGAGGGCCTGGCCGACAGCAAGTATCGCCCCTGTCCGCTTCTGGTAAAGTACGTGGAAGCGGGCTGGATCGGCCGCAAGGCGGGCCGCGGCTTTTACGATTACAGCGGTGAAAAGCCCATTCCTACCCGCTAGAGCGGCTAGGGCCTGTTGAGGTTCATCGCGCGTTTTCCACGGCAGCTGCCAAGTGGATCATGGCGCTGAAGCTTGAGTCAGTTTTGTCGGATCTCATGGCGATCCGCTTGAACTCCTTGAGTCTGCAGAAGAAATTCTCGATCAG
>JAJUFM010000198.1 GCA_029265995.1 Rhodospirillaceae bacterium
AGAGCGCCGAGCATAAGCTGAACCAGCCTGGAGAGAGGGAGCCATGTTCGACCTGATCATCCCCCAGCGGCGACGGAGCCTTGGAGGCTTCGAGGTCGGGCGCCTATTGCCCTATGCCAAACGCCGAATGGTGGGCCCCTTCATTTTCTTTGACCACATGGGACCGGTTCAGCTGGCACGGGGCATTCCTGAAACGGTCGACGTTCTCCCCCATCCTCATATTGGGCTTTCGACCATCACCTATCTCTTCGAAGGCGAGATCATGCATCGGGACAGCGTCGGTTCCCAACAGCCGATCCTGCCCGGGGAGGTCAACTGGATGACCGCAGGCCGCGGAATCACGCACAGCGAAAGGTTTGAGCGCGCCCGCCGCCAGGGCGGCCTAGTCGACGGCATCCAGGCATGGGTGGCTTTGCCGGAGGAAGACGAGGAGACGGAGCCCGCATTTTCTCACCACGGCCAGCAAGACTTGCCGACCTTCGATGGACCCGGGCTTCAGGGCCGCCTGATTGCAGGCTCCTACCAGGGCCTAAAGGCGGAGGTTCCCACCCATTCCCCTCTCTTCTACCTGCACCTGGTACTGGAACCGAATGGACGGGCTGAACTGCCCCATGATCATCCAGAGCGGGCCATTTATGTGGCCGAGGGGCGGATCGAGATCGCTGGCCGGATCTTTGAAGCCGGCCAGATGCTGGTGTTCACTCCAGGTGCAACAATCATTCTTCGTGCCGAAACCGCGGCCGTCGTCATGGCGCTGGGAGGCGAACCCCTGGGGCCACGCTTCATCGAGTGGAACTTCGTCTCCTCTTCGCAGGAGCGAATCGAGCAGGCGAAAGCCGATTGGCGGGCCGGCCGGATGAAGCTGCCGGATTTCGACAACGAAAGCTTCATCCCGCTTCCGCCGAAGCCCGGGGCTCCGGCCAACCCCATGTCATGACCCGGCAGGCCGCAGGGCGGCTTACATCACCCCGAGATCGCGGGCCGTGGCATCGATGCAGCGCTCGAGGCGCGCCACGATCTCATCGATCTCTTCCCGGGTGATGACCAGGGGCGGCGAGAGGACCATGGCATCGCGTACCGCCCGGATGACCACGTTGTTGTTGAAGCAGTGGTCGCGGCAGATGGTGCCGACCCGGCCGATTTTCTCCCAATGGGTGCGCGAGGCCTTGTCCTTGACCAGCTCCACGGCGGCGATGAGCCCCGTGCCCCGGACCTCGCCCACCAGCGGGTGTTCCTCCAGCGTCTCGCGCAGGCGCCGCTGCAGGTAGGGACCGGTCTCCTCGCGGGTTCGCTCCACCAGGCCTTCGCGTTCCATGACATCGAGGTTGGCGAGCGCGACGGCGCAGGCCGCCGGATGACCGGAATAGGTGTAGCCGTGGGCGAATTCCCCACCTTCGCGCAGAAGCGCCTCGGAGATGCGGTCGCTCACCCCCACGGCAGAGAGCGGCAGGTAGCCGGAGGTGATGCCCTTGGCCATGGTCATCATGTCCGGTTCGATTCCGTAAAGCTGGGAGCCGAACCAGTGGCCGGTACGGCCGAAACCGCAGATCACCTCGTCGACGACCAGCAGCACATCATGCTTGCGGCAGATCCGCTGAACCTCCGCCCAGTAGCCCTCCGGCGGAACGATGACGCCGCCGGCGCCCATGATTGGCTCGCCGATGAAGGCGGCGACCTTCTCCGGCCCGATATCGAGGATCTTGTCCTCGATGGCCTGGGCCGCCTTCTTGCCAAACTCCTCCGGCGTCAGGTCGCCGCCGAAGTCGTACCAGTAGGGTGGCATGACGTGATGAAAGCCCGGCAGCGGCAGGCCGAAGCCCTCCTGCATCGGGGTCATACCGCCGAGGGAGGCCGAGGCCATGGTGGAGCCGTGGTAGGCGTAGGTCCGGCTGATGAAGTGCTGCTTTTCCGGCCGCCCCTCCAGCTTCCAGTAGTGGCGCGCCAGGCGGACGACGGTGTCGTTCGATTCCGAGCCGGAGGAGCCATAGAATACCATGTTCAGCTTCTCCGGCATCAAGCCGGCCAGCCGCTCCGCCAGCTCCACCGCCGGCGGGGTCGCCGTCTTGAAGAAGGTGTTGTAGTAGGGCAGCTCCAGCAACTGCTTGTAGGCAGCCTCGGCCAGTTCCTTGCGGCCGTAGCCCACGTTGACGCACCAGAGTCCCGCCATGCCATCGAGCAACTCGGCGCCTTCGGAGTCATAGAGATGCACGCCCTCGGCGCGGGTGATGATACGGCTGCCGGCCTCTCCCCGCTTCAGTTCCTGATAGTCGGTAAAGGGGCTGAGGTGGTGACGGCGGTCAAGGGCGCGCCAGCGGGCGGTGGTATTGCGGAGGGGTAAGCTCGACATGGATCATCCTTCGTACAAGGCAGTCGTTTGCCGACAACAGGCCGGCAGCAAAGCGAGGCTCATGGG
>JAJUFM010000111.1 GCA_029265995.1 Rhodospirillaceae bacterium
CGGCATCCATGACGCCTTCGTGGCGGGCCTGACCGAGCGCATGGCGGCGCTAAAGGTCGGACGGGGCTACGACCCGGAAACGCAGTGCGGCCCGATGATCACCAAAAACGCGGTGGAAAAGATCGACCGCCTCGTCAGCGAGGCCATTGCCTTGGGGGCGCGGGCAACTACAGGAGGCACACCCTTGCCCGGCAACGGCCATTACTACCCGCCGACGGTGCTGGAGAAGGTGCCGCTCGAGGCGGCCATAGCCCGGGAGGAGATCTTTGGCCCCGTGGCGCCCATCTACCGCTTCGAGACCGAGGAGGAGGCCATTCGGCTCGCCAATGACACCGAGCACGGTCTTGCAGCCTATGTCTACAGTCGGGACCTCAAGCGGGCGATCCGCGTCGGGCGCCAGATCGAGACCGGCATGCTGGGCATCAACCGGGGCCTGATGTCGGACCCTGCAGCCCCCTTTGGCGGGGTGAAGCAAAGCGGCATCGGCCGCGAGGGCGGAGTCACCGGCATTCAGGAGTTTCTGGAGCCGAAGTATTATGCCGTGGAGTTTTGATCTGTCCCCCGATTGACCGGCAACGGGCGTGATTTATCGGGCAGAGGCAGATCACGCCCTCGATGCCACGGCAGAGGAGCAGCCTCTGCTTCTTCCAGGCCCCACCAGCCGCAGCGCGACCGGATCATCTGCCCCCATCCAGCGGCAAATGCTTCCATGGGCGGCCGCCTTTGCGTTGCACGACGATGCCTCACAGCAGGGGTAGCAATTGACACCCCTTCTTCCACCACCTCATGATGTATCTCATCATCCCGAGCAGCATCCGGTAAGAGGGAGGCGGAGATGCACCTGGATCTGCCTCTGGAGCGTTTGATCCAGCTACCACAAGCCGTCGCCGGAGAGTGCAGCTATGGGGGCGTTCTCGGCGCCCTGGCAGGGGAACTCAAATCCATCCTGCCGTTCGATCACCTCGACATGGTGATCCTGGTGGATGGGGGTCGCGATCACATCTGCTTCGAGACACCGGTCAGCACGGTCTGGAGCAGCCTCGCCAAGGAGCCCAAGCCCACGGGGGTCAGCCCGGCCCGTTCGGTCTTGAAGGGCTACGTGCCTCACATCCTTACCGATGACGCCTTCAAGGATGAACGCTTTCACTTCCGGGGGGCGATCAACCAGCCCATCTATGACGCCTCTCTTCGCAGCCGAATCATCGTTCCCCTGCGCGTGCGCGGGACGATTTTCGGCTCCATCAGCATCAGCCGTCACTCCGTGAAGTCCTACTCCCTGCGGGACTTGATCATTGGACAGCACTGCGCCGACCTTATCGCCCCCTATCTCTTCGCACTGAAAACCGAACATGGCCGCACCCTGCCCCATGCGCACGAGGCAGGGTCCTTGCGCGGAAGTCTCTTGAAGCTGGCCGGGCATCTCGAGGGGGAAAAGCGGCGTCTTGGCATGGACCTCCATGACCAGACCATCGCCGACCTTTCACGCATCGCCCAAAAGCTTTCCCGAGGCATGGGCGACAGCGTCGACCTGAAGCCCCTGCTGGCAGAGCTTCATGCGGACGTCCTTTCCTGTCTGACCGAGCTGCGCCGCATAGTCGACGATGCCCGGCCCGCCATGCTCGAGCTGTTCGGCTTTGCCGAGGCGGTCGAGCAATGCATGCTGCGTGCACGCAACGCCATGGCCAGACCAATGCGCCTGCACTTCGAGGATCGCACGGAAGCCGCCTTCGACCGCATGGCTGACGTGGATCGCACGCTGCTTTACCGAATCGTCCAGGAGGGGATCAACAACGCCGTGCAGCACAGCCGCGGGCAGAACCTGACCGTGCGGATGTGGCTGGAGGACGGCTGCGGTCGGATCGACATAGAAGATGACGGGATCGGCGGCCTTGACTGGAAGTCTCCGCGGGGGGTCAGCCACATGCGCATAAGGGCTGCGATTGTCGGAGCGGACATTTCCGTTTCCTCCAGCCGCCGGGGGCGCGGCACGCGGCTGCGGTTGGCGGTTCCCTTGCCGAGTTTGCTCCAGATGATCGCCTAGCAACGGTTGCCGCTGTGACGCCTGCTGCTCTACTGATCGCCGACGACGATCCGGTCTATCGCTCCTTCATCCGCGAGGCGATCGGCGAAAGCGCGCTCGGCCTCGTGAACATTGTCGAGGCTACAGATGGCGAGAGCGCAGTCGCCCTGGCGCGCGAACACCGCCCCGGCTGCATCGTCCTCGACCTGCAGATGCCGCAGCTTTCCGGGGTGGAAGCCGCGCGCCGAATCTGGGCCGATCAGCCGGCGACACGCGTGCTCTTCTGGTCGAACTTCGCGGATGAGGCCTATGTGCGCAGCCTGGCGCGCATCGTGCCCTCCGAGGCAAGCTATGGCTACTTGCTGAAGTCCACCTCACGCGAACGGCTGCGTGTGGCGCTCGAGGGCGTCTTTCTCGACGGGCAGTGTATCGTCGACCGCATGATCCGCGACGTTCAAGCCCGCACGGAACACTGGCTGGATGCCCTGACCGACGAGGAATACGACACGCTGATCGATATCGCGCTGGGCTTTACCGACCAGGCCATCGCCCACCGCCAGGGCCTTTCGACGCGCGGGGTGCAAAGCCGGCTCCAGCGCCTCTATGCCAAGCTCGGTGTCAGCACCGCCCAACCCGGCTGGTTGGGAGAGAACGCGGCCTTCAATCCGCGCACCCGCGCAATCTGCGTCGCCTTGATGCGGGGCCTGGTCAACCCGGACCTCCTGCGGCGCGCCAATCAGAAACTGGGCGATCCGGATGGCCCCTCCATACCACCTTCGGCCAGGCCGTAGAGCGGATCGCATTTGGATTCAAGGCTGTAGTCCATTTGCTGGCGTGCGAGACCGGGAGGCCACGGCAAAGAAGTGCGGATTCCCGCAGTCGTGAAGCGTAGCATCACGCTTACCGGGCAACCTGGCGATCCACTATCATGGGATAAATGCCATTCACCGAGCATTTGACCCAAGCGCAGGAGGTTCCCATGCCGTTCGTCAAGGTTGATTGGGTAAAGGGGCAAAGCGCAGAAAAGCGCGACGAAGTTGCCAGGCGCATCACCGCAGCCGTCAGCGAAGTGACGGCCCTTCCCCGGGAAGCCATCTGGGTTGTCTTTCACGAGGTGGAGGCCGAGGACTGGTTCGTCGGCGACAAGTCGGTCGCGCAAATCCGTTCCGGAGGATGAGCATGACCGTCGAGGTTCGCGATCCCCGCATGCGGACAATCGTCGCGCCGGATGCCGAGCTGGAGGTCAAGGGGTCGGGCTTCCTCTTCACCGAGGGGCCGCTCTGGCATCCGGTCGAGCACTTCCTGCTGTTCTCCGACATGCCGGGGAACGTGATCCGTCGCTGGGATGCGGCGCAGGGCGTGCAGGTGTTCCGGCAACCCAGCGCCATGGCCAACGGCCTCGCCTATGATCGCGAGGGCCGGCTTCTCGCCTGTCAGCATGCCACCTCCAGCGTCACTCGAACCGAGCTGGACGGCAGCATCGTCACCCTCGCGACCCACTACGATGGCAAGGAACTGAACAGCCCGAACGACATCGTCGTGAAGAGCGATGGAAGCATCTACTTCACCGACCCCACCTATGGCCGTCAGGAATTCTTCGGCGTCGCCCGAGAGCCGGAGCTGCAGCACCGCGGGGTCTATCGTCTATCGCCAGAGGGCGACTTGACGCTCCTGGTGGACGACTTCGCCCAGCCGAACGGCTTGTGCTTTTCGGCCGACGAGAAGCTGCTGTTCGTCAACGACACGGAACGAGGCCATGTCCGGGTCTTCGACGTCCTCGACAACGGGCTATTGGGGGAAGGCAGGTTGTTCGCCGAACCCGAAGGCCCCGGCGAGGGCGCGCCCGACGGCATGAAGCTGGACAGCGACGGCAATCTCTACACCTGCGGGCCCGGCGGCGTACATGTCTTCGATCCTGCGGGTACGAGCCTCGGCGTCATCCGGGTTCCGGAAGTTTGCGCCAACTTCACGTGGGGAGGTCCCGACCTGGATATCCTGTTCCTGACCGCCTCGACGTCGCTTTACGCCCTCAAGGTAAAGGTACCGGGAAAACCGGCATTCTGATCATAACTCACCAGGGAGGATGAGCCATGAACTTGAAAGCACGACTGCCCCTGCTCGGCATGACGGCCATTGCGCTGGTCATGGCAAGCGGCGTGCAGGCACAGGACGATGAGCCGATCCGCATCGGGGCCGCCTATCCCCTGACCGGGCCGGCTGCCACGAACGGGGTGCTCGCCGCGCTCGGCCACGACATGATCATCGACAAGATCAATGCCGAAGGCGGTATCCTCGGACGACGGGTGGAATCCTTCACGCGTGATTCCAAGGGAACGCCTGCTGACGCCACTGCCGCGGCGCGCGACCTCATCACCCTCGACAACGTCGACTTCATCGTCGGCGGCTTCACCTCGGGCGAAGGCCTGGCAATTTCCGAAGTCGCGCTGCAAGAGGAAGTCATCTACATCGCGGCCATTCCGAAGACGATCCAGATGTCTGAGGACAACTTCCACAAGTACATGTTCCGTGCCGCGGCCAATACCAACACGGAAGGCGGCTCCGCCGCCATCATCATGAACGAGTTGGGGGTCAAGCGCATCTGCACGATGCTGCTGGACTACTCCTACGGTCACGATCTCATGAAGGGCTTCAAGAAGCACCTCGAGCGCCTGGACCCGGAAGCTGAGATCGTGACGGAGGTCTGGCCGGCGCTCAACGTGTCCGACTACACCCCCTACATCACCGAAGTGATGAACTCGGATTGCACCGGGGTGTTCTCCGGCATCTGGGGCGGGCTCTTCATCCCCTTTGCCAAGCAAGCCAACTCCTTCGGTCTCTTCGACCAGAAGGAGCACTTCGTTGCGGCCGGTGAGGCCGGTTCCCAGGAGATCATCGAAGAACTGGGCGATGACATGCCGACCGGGATTTGGACCAACTCTTACGAAGTCTGGTATTTCCCGGATACCGAGGCGCACAACGAGTACGTGGAAGAACTCCGCACCCGGCTGGACAACCCCTATCCCCCCTCCTGGCCGATCACGGGCTACATGGCCGTGCAAGCCCTGGCCGCAGGCATCGAGGCCGCAGGCACAACCGATACGGAGGCCGTGATCGCAGCCCTTGAGGGCCTGACCTACGAGTCAGCCATCGGCCCACAGACGATCCGGGCAAGCGACCACCAGGCCAATCGGGGCCAGTTCTGGGGGCAGGTGGCCGAAAGCGACGAGTACGACTTCAAGATCCTCGATCCGGTCCGCTACATCGAAGCCGACGACATCATGGACTAGGCGGTACCAGGCCCCTTATTCCCGCAGCGGTCATCTGGCCGCTGCGGGTCTCTCTTTGCCTTTCTCCTTCGGTCCCAGCGCCATGATGTATGCGACGATCCAGTTCCTGAACGGCCTCTCCTATGGCCTCAGCCTCTTCCTGGTGGCGGCCGGTCTCAGCATCATCTTCGGCGTGCTGAGGGTGCTGAACTTCGCCCATGGCACCTTCTACATGCTGGGCGGCTATGTTGCCTACGAGGCGGTATCTCGCCTCGGTCTGGCGAACGGCGGCTTCTGGGTCGCCGTAGCGGTCAGCGGGCTGGTCCTCGCCGCCCTCGCGGCCGTCATCGAGCGCCTGATGTTGCGAAAGCTCTACGAGCGCGACGAAATCTACCAACTGCTCTTCACCTTTGCCCTCGTTCTCCTGATCAGCGACGTGATCCGCGGCCTCTGGGGGACGCAAGTTCTGTCGATCTCCTTTCCACCGGAACTTCGGGGGGCACAGGATGTTGGCCTTGCCTTCTACCCGCGCTATCGCCTGTTCCTCTGCCTGGTGGGGGTCGCGGTTGCCATCGGGATCTGGTTCGTCTTTCAGCGGACGCGCTGGGGCCGGATCATCCGCGCGGCGACACAGGACCGGGAAATCCTGGGGGCGCTGGGGGTCAACGTGCCCCGAGTCTATCTCGTGGTCTTTTCGGCGGGGGCGGCCCTGGCCGGAATTGGCGGTGCACTCGCGGCGCCGGCCCTGGCCCTCAAACCGGGAATGGACGCCGAGATCATCGTTGAGTGCTTCATCGTCGTCATCATCGGGGGCCTGGGCAGCCTGTGGGGTGCCTTCATCGGTGCCCTCCTCATCGGTCAACTTCGCTCGATCGGCCTGTATTTCGTGCCCGAGTGGGAAATCGTGCTGGTTTATCTTCTCATGGTCGCCGTCCTGGTCTTCCGCCCCTGGGGCCTGCTTGGCAAGCGGGAGGGGGCCTGAGATGCCACGCCGTCACCTTCTGCTTGCCGCAGCGGTCGTGGCCCTGCTCGCGTTGCTTCCCCTGAGCGGCAGCACCTACCTCCTGTATCTCTTTACCCAGGTGCTGATCTTCGTGCTCTTCGCGACCAGCCTCAACCTGCTGATCGGCTATGCCGGCCTGGTCTCCTTCGGCCATGCCGCCTTCTTTGCCATTGGCGGCTACGGCTGCGCGATTCTTCTGCGCAGCTATGGGGTGCCGCTGCTGCTGGCAATGCCGGCGGCCCTGGTCATGACGGCCGTATTCGCCACTCTCATCGGCGCCCTTTGCGTGCGGCTGACTTCCTACTACTTCTCGATGCTCACCCTTGCCTTCGGGCAGCTCGTCTGGGCAGTCGTCTTCAAGTGGCGCAGCATGACCGGCGGCGACGACGGCTTCCTGCGAATTGTCTCCCCCTCCTGGATCGACACGCCCGCATCCTTCTTCCTCTTCACGCTCGTGCTCGTGACACTCGCTATGGTTGCCCTCTGGATCGTGGCGCATTCGCCCCTGGGACGAACCCTCATGGCCATCCGGGAGAACCAAGTCCGCGCAGGATTCCTGGGCGTGCACACGCGGCGTGTCCAGCTTGTCGCCTTCATCATTGCCGGAACCTTCGCCGGCCTGGCCGGGGCGCTCTTTGCCCTCTTCAACCGCTCGATCTTTCCCGATTCCGCCTGGTGGCTGCAGTCGGCGGAGGTGCTCATCATGGTCGTCCTGGGCGGCATGAACAGTTTCTTCGGGCCCGCGGTGGGGGCCCTGACGTTGATCCTGCTTGGCCGCCTTACTCTTGAACTCACGGCTTTCTGGCCGGCGCTCCTGGCGATCATCCTCATCGCCACGCTCTTCTTCTTCCCCAGCGGCATTGCCGGCCTGCTGAAGGCAAGGGGACGACGCTGATGCTGGAAGTGCGGGAGCTGACCAAGTCCTTTTCCGGCTTCACGGCGGTCAATCAGGCCTCCCTGACGGTCGCCGAAGGGGACATCCACGCGGTAATCGGCCCGAACGGCGCGGGGAAATCCACCCTGTTCAACCTCATCACCGGCCACCTGATCCCAGATTCCGGTGAGGTCACCCTGAAAGGAGAAAGACTGACCGGCCTTGCCCCTCACGCCGTGGTCCGGCGCGGTCTCGGCCGCTCCTTTCAGCGCATCAGCGTGTTTCTAAGGATGACGGTCTGGGAAAACGTGCAGATCGCCCTGGTAGCCAAGGATGCGCGGGAATTCTGTTTCTGGAAGCCTCTGCAGAACGAGAAGGAGAAGATCGCGCAACTGCTGGAAACTGTCAGGCTCGAGGAGGAAGCGAAGGTGGTCGCGGGCGAGCTTTCCTACGGCAAGCAAAAGCAGCTGGAGCTCGCTCTGGCGCTCGCGGGAGAGCCCCGGGTGCTGCTGCTCGACGAGCCGACTGCCGGCATGTCGCCGCGCGAGACGGAGGAGAGCATCCTGCTCATCACGAAGATCGTGAAGGAGCGCGGAGTGACGCTGCTTTTCACCGAGCACGACATGAACATGGTCTTCGGCATCGCCAATCGCATCTCGGTGCTTCATCACGGTGCGGTCATTGCGTCGGGAACGCCGGACGAGGTCCGTGGCAACCATGCAGTCCAGGAGGTCTATCTTGGCAGACCGACCCACTGATTCCCCCATCGATCTGAAGGTTGAGTCCATCTGCACCTTCTATGGTCTCAGCCAGATCCTTTTTGACGTCTCCTTTACCGTGGGGCGCGGCGAGGTGGTTGCGCTGGTGGGGCGTAATGGCGTGGGCAAGTCCACGACCATGCGTTCCATCGCCGGCCTCACGCCACCGAAGCGGGGGCGGATCATCTGGCAGGGCAAGGATATTACGGGCCTGCCAAGCCACCGCATCTGTCGTGCGGGCATCGGCTTCGTGCCCGAAGATCGGCGGGTCTTCCCCGACCTCACCGTGTGGGAGAACCTGGATGTTGTCTGGCGGCCCGAAAATTCGGAATGGACGGAAGAGCGGATCTTCGACATCTTCCCCGACCTAGCCGAGCTACGCCACCGCAATGGCGGTCACCTCTCCGGCGGGCAGCAGCAGATGCTGACCATCGCGCGCACGCTGATGACGAGCCCCAGGCTGCTGCTGCTTGACGAACCCTCGGAAGGCCTGGCGCCGCTGGCGGTCGAACGCATGGTGGACCGGGTGGCCACCCTCAAGGCCGAGGGCCTGTCGATCGTTCTGGCCGAGCAGAACACCGACATGGTGCTCGCCCTTTGCGAACGGATGCACGTGATGGAGAAGGGCGTCATCCGCGCCACCCTGACCCCGGAAGAAGTCCGCGCCGACGAAACCCGCCTGACGCGCTTCCTCATGCTATAGCGCAGCCACCTCGGTAAATTAGCCAGCGGCCTTCTTCAAAGGCGTTGTTGACGCTCCATGCTCTGGCGAGCCTGTTGCTCCCCCTTCCTCGCACGCAATCACCCGCGCCCGTGCGGCACCGTGAAGTCGATCTCCGGCCCCAGGGGCACCACCCCGGTCGGATTGATCATGTCGTGGCTCTGATAATAGTGGTGCTTGATGTGGTGGAGGTTCACTGTCTCAGCCACGCCAGGGACCTGATAGAGCTCGCGGGTATAGGCCCAGAGATTGGGGTAGTCGACCAGCCGCTTCAGGTTGCACTTGAAGTGGCCGACGTAGACCGGGTCGAAGCGGACCAGCGTCGTGAAGAGGCGCCAGTCGGCCTCGGTCAGGCGATCACCCACCAGCCAGCGCTGCCGCCCGAGCCGCTGTTCCAGCTCGTCCAGCGCTTCGAAAAGCGCCGTCACGGCTTCCTCATAGGCCGCCTGGGTGGTGGCGAAGCCTGCCTTGTAGACGCCGTTGTTGACCCGGTCGTAGACGAAGTCGTTGATGGCATCGATCTCCGCGCGAAGCTCTTCCGGGCAGAGGTCGAGGCTCTTCGCCCCAATGCCGTCGAAAGCGCTGTTCAGCATGCGGATGATCTCGGCGGACTCGTTGGAGACGATGGTCTGCCGCTTCTCGTCCCAGAGCACCGGCACCGTCACCCGGCCGCTGTAGTCGGGCATGGCGCGGGTATAGAGCTGGTAGAGGTAGTCCGAGCCATAGAGCGGATCACCCGTGAGCGCGCCCGTGGGATCGCCGTCGGTGCGGAACTCCCAGCCGTTCTCCTTCATCAGCCAGTGGACGACGGAGACGGGGATCGCCTCCTCAAGTCCCTTGAGCTTGCGGAAGATGAGGGTCCGGTGCGCCCAGGGGCAGGCGAGCGAGACATAGAGACGATAGCGGCCGGCCTCCGCGGCGAAGCCGCCCTCCCCCGAGGGACCGGGACCGCCGTCGTGGGTGACCCAGTTGCGGAAGGCACTCTTGCTCCGCTCGAAGCGGCCGCCGGTCGCCTTGGTATCGTACCACTGGTCGTGCCACAGACCCTCGACAAGCAGTCCCATGATCCTGTCCTTTGCTTTCCTTGCGTTCCTCAGTCGGGGCTGACGCGGCGTCTGTCCCTGAAGAGGAAATGGCCGCAGACTGCCGTTTCGATTAGACGGCCGATCTGCAATTGATTGTTGC